>JADGCD010000002.1 GCA_015229165.1 Nitrospinota bacterium
ACCACGTTCCCTCCGGCGGAGAGGGACGAGCGCCCCAGCGGCGCTTCGGCGGTGACCCAGACCTGCGTTTGCGGAGGAACGGTGACAGTCCCCGCCGAGGCGCGGCGGATATTGCCGAAGTCGTTGTTGCCGCCCAATACGCCGTCCCCTCCCGCGCTGTCGCAGGCGACGATCAACAGAGAGAAGAGAGCGAGCCCGGCAAGGGAGGCGCCGCGAAATCGGGACTGAAGAAAGAGTTCTCGTAACATCATGGGGAGGCTCTCGATTGGTTGTACGCTAGGACCCTCTGTGATTCTAATCCATTTTACGGGCGCCCCGGCGCCGATCCGGGGATTTGCCCGCAAAAAAACCGCCGACCCGAAGGTCGGCGGTCGATGAGAAGGGATCAGAAGGAAAGGAACGCGGTCTTGGCGAAGGCCAGATACCCGGCCGGCATGACGCCGATGGCCAGAACGCCATAGACAGCGATGACCAGCGCCACCGCCATGGCCGGGCTGAAGGGGGCCGTGGAGGCCTCCACGGCGGAGCCTTCTTCCTTGAGGTACATGTAGACGGTCAGCTTCAGGTAGTAGTAGACCGACACGACGGAGTTGAGGACACCGATGACGGCCAGCCAGACGAAGCCCCCCTCCAGCGCCGACATGAACAGATAGAACTTGCCGATGAACCCGGCCAGCGGGGGAATCCCGGCCAGCGAGAAGATCATCATCGCCAGCGTCATCGCCAGCAGGGGACGCCGGAACCCGAGCCCGGCGAAGTCGGCGAAGGTGGTGTATTTCTCCCCTTTTCCCGCCACCACCGAAACGACGGCGAAGGCGCCGATGTTCATGAAGGTGTAGATCAGCAGGTAGAAGAGGACGGCGCTGACCCCGGCCTCGCTGGCGACGGTGACGCCGACCAGCAGGTAGCCGGCGTGGGCGATGGAGGAGTAGGCCAGCATCCGCTTGACGTTGTCCTGGGCGAGCGCGATGACGTTCCCCACGGTCATGGTGACCACGGCTAGCAGCCAGAGGATCTGCCACCAGTCGGCCTGCATGGCCGGGAAAGCTTCGGCGAAAACCCGGATGAAGAAGGCGAAGGCAGCCGCTTTCGGCCCGGCGGACATGAAGGCGGTGACGGGCAGCGGGGCGCCCTGATAGACGTCGGGGGTCCACATGTGGAAGGGGACAGCGGCGACCTTGAAGGCCAGCGCGATGAGCATCAGCAGCATTCCGGCGGCCACCAGGGGGGCGCTGACCTGGCCGTGGGCGATGGCGGTCCCGATCTGGGCCAGCTTGGTGGCGCCGGTTCCGCCGTAGACCAGCGCCATGCCGTAGAGCAGGAATCCGCTGGAAAGGGCGCCGAGGATGAAATACTTGAGCGACGCTTCGTTGGAGGCGAGCCGGGTTCGGGTGTACCCGGCCAGAACGTACAACGCCACCGAGAGGGTCTCGAGCCCGAGGAAAAGGGTCATCAGGTCGGCGCCGGACGCCATGAAGAACCCGCCGACGGTGACGAAAAGCAGCATGGCGTAATATTCGCCGCTGTCGACGCCGTTGTCTTCGTTGTAGCGCATCGACATGAGAACCGTCATCCCGACGGCCAGCAGCATGATGAGCTTGAAGAAGGTGCCGAAGTTGTCGACGACGTACGACCCGGCGAAGGTGGAGACCGGGTCGCCCACCAGCCGGGTGGTCAGCAGGGCGGCCAGCAGGATCCCCCCCAAGGCGAGGTAGCCCAGGTGGTCGCGCCCCTTGTTGGCGGCGAAGACCTCCAGCATCAGCAGGAGGATCGCGGTCAGGGTGAGGGTGATCTCCGGCGCGATGGCCGAAAGGCTGATGTCGGGAATCTGAATGTCCATCATGGGAAACCTTGCGTTTTAAAGCCGGCTGTTGTGAATATCGTTGACGACCACCGTCCCGTCGGCCACGGCCTGGGGAACTTCCCGCTGCGCGGGCAGGTACTCGGCCACGGCCGCCTCCCCTTTGACCTGCTTGATCAGGTTGACCACCGTCGGCTCCATCATCTTCAGGAAGGGGGTGGGAAAGACCCCCATGATGAAGATGAGCGCGATGAAGGGGGCGAAGTAGGCCATCTCCCGAAGGTTCATGTCCTTCAGGTTTTCGTTTTCCTTCTTGGTGATCTTCTGGAACATCACCCGCTGGAACATCCAGAGCATGTAAATGGCGCCCCAGATGACGCCGGAGGTGGCGATGACGGTGAAGATCGGGTATTCGCCGAACGACCCGGCGAGGATCAGGAACTCGCCGACGAACCCGTTGGTGCCGGGCAGGCCGATGGAGGAGAGGGTGACGATCATGAAGACCGTGGCGAAGATCGGCATGACCTTGGTGATCCCGCCGTACTCGGAGATCTCCCGGGTGTGGCGCCGCTCGTAAAGGACGCCGACGGCAAGGAACAGGGCGCCGGTGGAGACGCCGTGCCCGAGCATCTGCATGATGGCCCCCTCGACGGCCGGGACGGTGAGGGCGAACATCCCCATCATGACGAAGCCCAAGTGGCTGACGGAGGAGTAGGCCACCAGCTTTTTGATGTCGCTTTGGACGGTGGCGACCCACGCGCCGTAGAGGATGCCGACGACCGACAGGACCATGATCCACTCCACCGAGGCCAGCGTGGCGTCGGGGAACATGGGCAGCGAGAACCGCAGGAAGCCGTAGGTCCCCATTTTGAGCAGGATGCCGGCCAGGATCACCGATCCGGCGGTGGGCGCCTGCACGTGGGCGTCGGGCAACCAGGTGTGGAAGGGGAAGACCGGCACCTTGATGGCGAAGGCCAGAAAGAAGGCGAGGAACAGGATCATCTGGGCCGACGGGCTGATGGCCAACCCGTGGTAGGCCAGGATGTCGGTGGTCCAGACGCCGGTGACTTCGTGCTGGTGGTAGTACATCCAGATGATGGCCACCAGCATCAGCACCGAACCGAACATGGTGTAGATGAAGAACTTGACGGCGGCGTAAATCCGGGCGGCGCCCCCCCAGACCCCGATGATGAAGTACATCGGGATGAGCATGACCTCCCACAGGACGTAGAAGAGGAAGAAGTCGAGCGCGCAGAAGACGCCGATCATCCCGGTCTCCAGCAGGAGCGAGAGGATCATGAACTCCTTGACGTGCTTCTCGATGGCCTCCCAGGTGGAGGCCATGCAGATGACGCAGGTGAGGGTGGTCAGAACCACCAGCAACATGGAGATGCCGTCGACCCCCATGTGGTAGCTGACGCCGAACTGGGGGATCCAGTCGATCTTCTCCACGAACTGCATCTCGTGGGTCGGTTCGAACTTGAAGATGAGGGGAAGGGAGACGAGGAAATCGACCAGGGCCGTCCCGAAGGCGACCCCCCGGATGAGCCCCCGGTTTTCCCGGTCGATGAGGAAGATGACGAACATCCCGACCAGCGGAATGAAGGTCACCAGCGAAAGAAGCGGAATGGAGTTCATCGTGTCCTCTTACCCGTTGACAGCGTACCGGCGGCCGTCAGCCGCCGATGGAAAAGACCCAAATGACCGCAAGCAGGAGCCCCCCGGTCACCATGACCAGGGCGTAGTTGCGGGTGGAGCCGGTCTGCATGGTGCGGGCGCCCGCGCCCAGTCCGGCGAAGAAGGCGGCGACGGCGTTGACGAAGCCGTCGATGATCTTGACGTCGACGATCTTCCAGAGCACCGTCTTCCAGAGCCAGAGAAGGGGCATGACGAAGACCACTTCGTAGATCTCGTCGACGAAATACTTGCGATTAAGCACGTAATGGACGAACGAGATAACGCCCCCCTTCTTCGACAGCGCCTCGGCCTTTTCCGGGTGGGCGCCGTAGAAATACCACGCGATCAGGATGCCGATGACGCCGGCCGCCACCGACAGGGTCATCAGCCCCACTTCGAGGGCGACCGAGGGGTGCGCGGCATGTTCGCCATGACCGAGGGTCATGCCGGGGACTTCGGACAGGAAGTTGTGCAGGACGTGGGCGTGCTCGCCCAGCAGCCCCTGGGGCAACCCCAGAAGCCCGCCGACCAACGCCAGCCCGGCCAGCACCACCAGCGGGCCGGTCATGCTGGGGGGGGATTCGTGCACATGGTCGCGGACATGGTGGTCTTCCGCCCGCAGCTCGCCGGGGAAGGTCATGAAGTAGAGCCGGAACATGTAGAAGGCGGTGATGAGCGCCGCCACGGTGGCCATCCCCCAGAAGACCTTGTGGGCGGTCTCGGGCCCGAGGAAGGCCGACAGCAGGATCTCGTCTTTCGAGAAGAACCCGGCCAGCGGCGGGATGCCGGCGATGGCGATGGTGGCGATCAGGAAGGTGCCGTGGGTGAGCGGCATCAGCTTTTTGAGCCCCCCCATCTGGCGCATGTCCTGCTCGCCGCTCATGCCGTGGATGACCGAACCGGAGCCAAGGAACAGGCAGGCCTTGAAGAAGGCGTGGGTCATGACGTGGAAGGCGGCGGCGACGTAGGCGCCCACGCCAAGCGCCAGGAACATGTAGCCGAGCTGGCTGACGGTGGAGTAGGCCAGCACCCGCTTGATGTCGTACTGGTACATCCCCATGGTGGCGGCGAAGATCGCCGTCAGGGCGCCGATGGCGGCGACGGTCATCATGGTGGTGGGGGCCATGTTGAAGAGGGTGGCCGACCGGGCCACCATGTAGACGCCGGCGGTGACCATGGTGGCGGCGTGGATGAGGGCGGAGACCGGGGTGGGGCCTTCCATGGCGTCGGGAAGCCAGGTGTAGAGCGGCAGCTGGGCCGACTTGCCGGTGGCGCCGATGAAGAGCAGCAGGGTGATCATGGTGATGGCCATGCCGCCGACCGCCCAGGTGTCGTGGGCCATGCCGAAGACGGTGGTGTAATCGATGGAGCCGGTGTCCTTGAAGATCCACATGATGGCCAGCAGGAAGGCGAAGTCGCCGATCCGGTTCATCACGAAGGCTTTCTTCCCGGCGTCGGGGGCCGACTTGGTCTCGTAGTAGTACCCGATCAGGAGGTACGAGCAGAGCCCCACCCCTTCCCACCCGATGAACATCACCAGGAAGTTGTTCCCCAGCACCAGCAGGAGCATGGAGAACATGAAGAGGTTCAGGTAGGTGAAGAACCGGGGATAGGCTTCTTCATGGCTCATGTAACCGGTGGAGTAGACGTGGATCAGGAAGCCGATGCCGGTGACGATGAGGAGCCACGTGCCGGAGAGGGGATCGACCTGGATGCCGGCCTCGGCGGTGAAGGCGCCCGACTGGATCCAGGTGTAGAGGACGCTCTCGTACAGCCGCGAGCCTTCGGGCAGGGAGAGGAGGTTGAAGAAGGCGATGACGGCGATGAGGAACGAGAGCCCCGTCGACCCGATGGCGAACAGGTTCGTCACGCAGCGCGGCCAGAGGAAGCCGAAGAGGCCGTTGGCGATGGCGCCGATCATCGGGAGAATCGGCACCCACCAGATATGTTCAAGTCCCCACATAGGTTCTCAGCCTGTCTTTTGAATGTCGTAACGGTTCGTGTTGCAGTTGGCGACCGCCGCGCGGCCCCGGCTTCGTTCTCCGTCCGCCGTGGGCGAACGGTTCGCTCTCAGCCTTTCAGCGAGGCGATCTGGTCGATGTCGATGGTCTCCCGGTTCTTGAACATGGCCAGCACGATGGCCAGCCCCACGGCGGCTTCGGCGGCGGCGACGGCCATGACCATGAAGACAAAGACGTGGCCGGTCATGTCGTTCAGCTCGCGGGCGAAGGTGATGAAGGCCAGGTTCCCGGCGTTGAGCATCAGCTCGACGCTCATCATGATGACGATGACGTTGCGGCGCGTCAGCACCCCGACCACGCCGATCACGAACAGGATCGCCGACAGGGCCAGGTAGAAGGTGGCGGTGATGACCATGGTGTTCTCTCTCTTAGCGAAGCTTCGTTTTGGTCAGGATGACCGCCCCCACCAGGGCCGCCAGCAGCAGGACCGAGGCGACTTCGAAGGGGAGCAGGTAGCTGGTGTAGAGAATCTTCCCGACGCCGGCGGTGGTCCCGAAATCGGCGGGGGCCTCCGGGGCGTGGGCGACGTCGGCGACGCTGAAGAAGGCCATGACCGGGGTGATGACCGGGGTCAGCCCGAGGATGGCGACGATTTGCCACGTGGAGTTGCGGGTGGTGGCCCGCCCCTCCTTCTCGCGCACGTTGAGCAGCATGATGACGAAGAGGAACAGGACCATGATGGCCCCGGCGTAGACCAGCACCTGCAACGCGGCGATCAGGTGGGCGTCCTGCATGGCGAAGAGCGCGGCCAGCGCGAACATCACCACGATCAGGTTGACGGCGGAGGTGACCGCCTGGCGGGAGATCACCATGCCGATGGCGCCCCCGATGGCCACGGCGGCGAACGTCATAAAGAGTATCGCTTCCATTTCTTCTCTGTCGTCTTCGCTTTGGGCGGGTCGTTATTGGTAGCGGGCCTTGGAGAAGGCGTTGTTTCTCAGGAATGCGAGGCGTCGGGCGAGCGAGGCTTCGGGCCGAAGGAGCCGCTCCTTGTCGTAGAGCATCTCGCCCCGGTCGTAGGTGCAAAGCTCGGCCCAGTCGTCGCTCATGACGATGGCTTCCTTGGGGCAGACCTCTTCGCAGCGGCCGCAGAAGATGCACTTGGCGCCGTCGAGGGTGTAGGTGGTGGGATACCGGTCGCCGTTGTCCCGCTCGGCCCCGACGATGCTGATGCAGTGGGGGGGGCAGGCGGCTTCGCACAGTCCGCAGGCGACGCACTTCTCCAGCCCGTTGGCGCCCCGCACCAGCACCGGCCGCCCCCGATAGGCCACCGGCGTCACCGGCCGCTCTTCGGGATAGTAGAGGGTCATGATGGAGCGCTTGCTGCGTCCTCCGCCGAGGGCGAACTCCTGCGTCAGCGTCTTCATGTTGTGGAAGAAGTGACGGGAGGTGATCCACATCCCCCGGAGGATCTCCGGGACGAAGGAGCGCTCCCAGAGGGTCAGCTTCGGCCCCCGTTCGATCTTCTTTATGGTAATCGCCATACCCAGTCCGTTCGTTTCGTTTCGTCCGTTCGTTTCGCCGAAAGAATCCTGGCCGGTTTCTTTCAACGTCGCCCCCCAGGCCCGTGGCCGGAGGGGCTCCCCCGTTACGCCGGGGTGGGCATCAGGCCGGTGAGGATGGCCACACCGACGAAAAGGATCCAGACCAGCGACAGGGGAAGGATCATCTTCCACCCGAGCATCATCACCTGGTCGTACCGGAACCGGGGAAGGGTCCACCGGATAATCATCTGGATGAAGATCAGGACGCAGACCTTGACGAGGAACACCGCCACGCCGAAGAGCATGGCCAGGATGTTGCCCAGGTCGCCGCCGCCGAAGAGGGCGACGAGCCCGGCGTCGCTGATGAAGGCGCAGTGGTGGCCGCCGAAGAAAAGGACCACGCACAGGGCGGAGATGGTCACCACCTCGATGAACTCCGCCGTCCAGAACATGATGAACTTCATGCCGGAGTATTCGGTGAAGTAGCCGGCGACGATCTCGGATTCGGCCTCGGGGATGTCGAACGGCACCCGCTTGTTCTCGGCGATGGCGCAGGCCAGGAACAGAATGAAGGCGGGCCACTGGTAGATGATCCCCCAGTTCCAGAAGCTCTCCTGCTTGGCGACGATCTCCACCAGCGACAGCGACTGGTAGTACATCAGCAGGCCGATGATGGTCAGCCCCATGGTCACTTCGTAGGAGAACATCTGGGCGGCGGCGCGAAGCCCGCCGAGCATGGACCAGTTGTTGTTGGAGGCCCAGGCGCCGATGACCACGCCGTAGGTGGCGACGGAGGCGATGGCGAAAACGAACAGCAACCCCATGTCGAGATCGGCCACCACCAGATTGACGGCGTGGCCGCCGATCTCGTAGGTTCCGCCGAAGGGAATGACCGCCATCCCCATGAGGGCGGGGATCAGGGCGATCATCGGGGCGAGCCGGTGCATGGTGACGTCGGCCCCCCGGGGGACGAAGTCTTCCTTGAAGATCAGCTTGAGGGCGTCGGCCAGCGAATGGAAGAGGCCGATGACGGTGAACCCGAAGATGTCCGCCCGGTTGGCGCCGATCCGGTCCTGCATGACGGCCGACTGCTTCCGCTCGACCCACGCCAGCACCGGGGCGAAGAAGCCGAGGTTGATGCCGATGACGAACGCCAGCTTGGCCCCCGTTTCGAGAATGGCGGCGGTATCCATTAGCGGTCGCACTCCCCACCGATGAGGTTGATCATGTCGAAGGTCGGGATCAGGTCGGCGAGCATCGACCCTTCGATGAGGTATTTCACCGAGCTGGTGAGCTGGAAGCAGGGGGGGCGAACCCGGCATTTCACCGGATGGCCGCTCCCGTCGGAGACGAGGTAGAAGCCCAGCTCGCCGTTGGCGCCTTCGACGGGGAAGTAGACCTCCCCGGCGGGGACCGGGACGCCGTTGATCTCGTTCTTGAAGTGGAAGATCATCGACTCCATGTCGGTGAAGATGTCGTCTTTGGACGACTGGCGCCACTGGGGATCGTTGTGGTTGATCGGCCCTTCGGGCATCTTCACGAGGCACTGCTCGATGATGCTCATCGACTGCTGCAGCTCGTACATGCGGACCATGAACCGGTCGTAGTTGTCGCCGGTGGTCCCGACGGGGATTTCAAAGTCGAGCCGGTCGTAGACCAGGTAGGGGTTGGTCTTGCGGATGTCGTAGGCGACGCCTGCGGCCCGCATGCAGGGGCCGCTGTAGCCCCACGCCTTGGCGTCGGTGGCGGAGATGCCGCCGACGTCCCGCATCCGGTCGACGAAGATGCGGTTCTTGAGAAGCAGCTTGGCGAACTCGTCCCACAGCTCCCGGTTCTTCGCGAAGACGGTGGCCACCCGGTCGCCGAACCCGGCGGGAAGGTCGGCGGTCAGCCCGCCGATGCGGACGTAGTTGTGGGTCAGCCGGGCGCCGCAGACCTCTTCGATGAGGTCCCACAGCAGTTCGCGGGCTTCGACGAAGTAGAGGAACGCCGTCATGGCGCCCAGCTCCAGCGCACCGGCGGCCAGACACGTGTAGTGCCCGCTCATCCGGGCCATTTCGCTCATGATGACGCGGATGTACTGGCACCGCTCGGGCGCCTCGATGCCGATGAGTTTCTCCACCGCCAGGGCGTAGCCGACGTTGTTAAGGACGCTTGCGGTGTAGTCGAGCCGGTCGGTGTAGGGGAAGACGCCGGTCCAGGTCTGGGCCTCGCATTCTTTCTCGAAGCCCCGGTGGAGGTAGCCGACCTCCACGTCGATGCGGCTGATGATCTCGCCGTCGAGGTCCACGAGGAACTTGACGGTTCCGTGGGTCGCCGGATGGGACGGGCCCATGTTGATCGTCAAAAGCTCGGTGTGGTGTTCCGAGTGGAAGTCGACGTTCGGTTTCTTGTCGGTCATCTTCGTCGCTTTTCGTTTCGTTTAGTTGCGCGGCCCGATCAGCGGCTGGCGGGCGGTCTTCTCGTAATCTTTGCGCAGGGGATGCCCCTGAAAGGCCTCGTACAAAAGGATGCGGCGCAGGTCGGGGTGGCCCCGGAAGACGACGCCGTACAGGTCCCACGCCTCCCGCTCGAGCCAGTCGGCGCCGACCCAGAGGGAGGTGACGGAGTTGATCTGGGGGGTGGCGGCCGCGAGAGGCGCCTTGACCCGGATCCGGTGGTTCTTGCCGACGGAGTAGAGGTGGTAGACCACCTCGTAGCGGGCGCCGCTCTCCTTCAGGTAGGGCTGCAGCGGGGCCGACGCGGGGCGGACCCCTTTCTTCGTCCAGTAGTCGACCACGGTGACGTCGAGGATGATGTCGAAATCGAGCGCCGGGTCGGACTTGAGGAAGTCCATGACGGTCAGGATTTCGTCGGCCCGGACGACGACGGTGTCGTCTCCCTTGAAGCTGTGGGTGAACAGGAGGGTGTCCCCTTTCTGGAAGCGGGCCTTGACCCGCGCCATCAGCGGCGACTCCTTGGCGGTCTCTTTTGCGCTCATCTCGTTTCCTTACCCGGTGACGATCCGGTCGTCGGCCTCGCCCACGGGGGCGATCCCCCGGACGTAGCTGTTCTGGTTCGGGGTGGCTACCACCTTCTCCTGCAGCTTGATGAGTCCGTCGAGGACCATCTCGGGGCGAGGGGGGCAACCGGGGACGTAGACGTCGACCGGGATCAGGGTGTCGATCCCCTGCACGGTGGCGTAGTTGTCGTACATGCCGCCGGAGACCACGCAGGCCCCGAAGGCGAAGACCCACTTGGGCTCGGCCATCTGGTTGTAGACCTTCACCAGGATCGGCGCCTGCTTGTGGCTGATGGTGCCGACCACCAGCAGCAGGTCGGCCTGCCGGGGGGAGAACCGGGGAAGCGCGGCGCCGAACCGGTCGATGTCGTACCGGGGCCCGGCCACGCTCATGAACTCCATGCCGCAGCAGGCGGTGATGAAGGGATAGGTGAAAAAGCTGAATTTGCGCCCCCAGGCGATGACCGAGTCAAGCCGGGTGACGATGGCCGAACCCCCCAGGGCTTCGACGGCCTTGTCGTCGCTCATTCCCATTCCAACGCTCCTTTTTTCCAGACGTACACCAGGCCGGTCGCCAGGATGAAGATGAACACCACCATCTCGGCGAATCCGAAGAGGCCAAGGGGCTGGAAGATCACCGCCCAGGGGAAGAGGAACACCGCCTCGATGTCGAAGACGATGAAGAGAAGCGCCACCAGGTAGAACCGGATCGAGAACCGCTGGTGCGGCGAGTTGATCTGGTTCTCGCCGCACTCGAAGGGCTCCTGCTTCTCGCGGAAGGAGAGCTTGGGCCCCAAGAGCTCGGCAAGGCCGGTCATGGCCGCCGCGATGACCGCCGCGACGCCGAACATGATCAGTACCGGAATGTACTCGTTCACCGTGTCCCCTTTCCGACCGGACGATTGAAACCGCGAACCGCGGCGGGAAGAAGGGCAAGTCTACCATCGAATGGTTCGATGTCAACCGTTCCGCCCCCCTCGCCGGGGTCCGCTTTCCGTTACGTTTTCCGCCGACGACGACGCCCGAAAAGGCGCCGACCGGCTCCGCACGGGGGGCTTCGTCTCCCCCCGTTCATCCCCGCCTCCCTCCCCGAAGGGAAGGGGGCTGTTCCAACCCCGGGGAAGTCGTCCTCCCCCGCTTTTCGCTCATCGTATCCCCCCCGCGTCGGGGGAGTCTTCAGCGCTGCGCCCCCGTGGCCCAGGCGCCGCCCACGCCCCCCCGCGAGGGGTAGGGCGTCTTCCCGCTACGCCGGGCTCTTGGCGATCCGGATCCGGGTGACGTCGTCGCTCCGGTAGACCAGCTTGAGGGCCGGTTCGTTCTCGAAGTTTTTCGGGATGAAGACCGTCCCCGCGGGCGACCGGTCGCTGACCCGGACCACCGCCCGGATCGACCCCTGTTTGCTCTCCAGCGTCACGTCCTCCCCCTCGTCAAGACCGTCTTTGGCGGCGTCGTCGGGGTTGATCTCGACCCAGGTCCGCCCGTCGATCTTGTTGAGGGTGGCGCTGGCCCGGGAGAGCGACCCGAGGTGGTAGAGGGAGTTGCCGAAGTGGGCCAGGTACCGGAACGACTCCACCGCCGGTATCTTCAACGGCTCGGTGGTAAAGGAGACGGTCTTGGCCTCCCCTTTCGGGTAGGCGACCAGGGCGTCCCCCTGGGCGATCCGCTCGCCGGTCAGCCCCTCGTAGCCGGGGACGGTGGCGGCGATCTCGGCGGTGATCCGGGCGGCGTCGCCGTAGGCGCTCTTCATCCCCAGCCGGGCGCCGAGCGCCGCGAAGATCTCCCAGTCGGCCTTGGCTTCGCCGAAGGGGGCCAAGGCCTGCCGCACGGCCTGAACGCGCCCTTCGTTGTTGGTGTAGCTCCCTTCCCGCTCGGGGGGGGTGCAGGAGGGGAGGACCACGTCGGCCAGCAGGGCGGTCTCGCTCCGGTAGGAGGTGGTGACCAGGGTGAAGAGGTTCCCCTTGATCGCCTCGGCCACATAGGCGCCGTCGGCGTGCTGGACCACCGGGTCGGCCCCGGCGACCACGAGGGCCTTGACTTTCCCGTCGGCCATGAGCCGGAAGAGGTCGGCGCCGTCGGCGGCCCCTTCGGCTTTCGCATAGCCGGGGCGGTGGCTCGTGGAGAGCCCCATGTCGTTGGTCCCCTGGGTGTTGGCGTACTCCCGCAGCAGCAGGCTTTTGCCCCCGGCGGCCTTGGCCAGCGCCACCACGGCGGCGACGATGTCGGCCCCCATGGGGTGGTCGGCCACTTCGGCGCCCATGACGATGACCGGGCTCTTCCCGGCGATCCCGGCGGCGATGGTTTCAACGGTGGCGACCGCGACACCGTGGGCGGCGGAGAGGGCGGCGTCGGCCTTGCCGCTCTTGACGGCGCCGGTCAGTGCGGCCACGAAGGCGGTCTCGGCGCCGTAGCGGTAGCGGGCGGCCGCTTTCTCCACGGGGGAGAAGAGGGTGTTCCGGGAGTGGGCGATGTAAAGCGGGGTCTTGTTGTCCCGCATGATCATCCGCACCATGTTCCCCACCACCGGGTTCTCTTTCTCGGGATCGGCCCCGAGGAAAACGATGGCGCCGGCTTCTTCAAAGGCGGCGTAGGGGGTCAGCGGGGCGTCGGCGCCGAACTCGTCGAAGAGCCGCGCGTGGAGCCGGGGGGCCCGCAGGTTGGCCAGGGTCTCGATCCGGGGGGTCTTGATCCCCTCGCGGGCGAGCCGCTGGAGCAGGTAGGCGTCTTCGTTGGTCAACTGCTCGCCGCCGACCAGGGCCACGCTGTCGGCGCCGTGCTGGGCGACGATCTCCTTCAGGCGGGCGGCGGCGGTGTCCAGCGCCTTTTCCCACGTGGCGGGCAGCAGCCGGACGCCGTCGCGGATCAGCGGGGTCTCAATGCGGCCGTCGGCCTGATAGGCTTCATGCCCGAAGCGACCCCGGGCGCACAGGTTGCCGTTGTTGACGCCGATATGGTCGTCGCTGGTGACCTTGGCTATATCTCCCTTTTTTTCGTTAAGCACGAGTGAGCAGCCGACGCCGCAGAAGGGGCAGGTGGTGACGGTCTTGGCGTACTCCCAGTCGTGTCCCTTGTATTCTTCGGTGTGGTCCTGGAAGGAGCCGGTGGGGCAGACGGCCAAGCACTGGCCGCAGAAGTCGCAGTTGAGCGGGATGCGGTAGGGGGTGCCCACCTCGGCCCAGAAGCCGCGCCGCTGGAAGTCGATGGCGCCGTTCCCCTGCAGCTCGTTGCAGGCGAGCACGCATTTGCCGCAGAGGATGCACTTGTTGAAGTCCCGCTCCAGGACCGGGTTGTCAATGAGGAGCGGCTCGTTGCGCCGGGTCTGGGGGAGGCGCCCCTTTTTCTGCTTGACGAAGAAGGCGGCGTCCTGCAGGCCGCAGTCGCCGGAGGCGTTGCAGGTGGGGCAGTCGAGCGGGTGGTGCATGAGGAGGAACTCCATCATGATCTGCCGCTTCTTGTCGATCTTGGCGTTGGTGGTGGTGACGGCGTACCCCTTGGTGGCCGGCTCGCAACAGGCCCACTTGGAGCTCTTGCGCCCCCGGCTGTTGACGATGTCGACGATGCACATCCGGCAGCCGCCGAAGTGGGAGAGCTTGGGGTCGTAGCAGAGTCCGGGGAGATAGACCCCGGCGGCGACGCACGCGTCGTAGACTTTGGCCCCCTTCTCGACGGTCACTTCGATTCCGTCGACGGTGAGCGTTACGGTTTCCTTCTCGGCCATGGGCTATGCGACCTTCTCTTCGTGGGTTCCGTCAGACGCCGGTACTTACAGGATGGCGTTGAAGTTGCACTTGTCGTAGCAGACCCCGCACAGGATGCAGAGGTCTTTGTTCAGGTAGACGATCTCCTTGCGCTGCCCCATGATGGCGCCGGTGGGGCAGGGCTGGATGCAGGCGCCGCAACCGGTGCAGGCCTCCATCTTGATGACGTACTTGCGCAGCTCCACGCACGAGGCGGTGGGGCAGATTTTGTCCACGATGTGGGAGACGAAATCTTCCCGGTAGAACCGGACCGCCGACAACGCCGGGGCGGGGCTCGATTTCCCCAGTCCGCACAGCGACATGCTCATGATGTAGTCGCCGTATTCCTGCAACAGGTCGAGGTCTTCCATCCGTCCCTGCCCTTTGGTGATGCGGGTCAGGATGTCGAGCAGGACGGTGTTTCCGATCCGGCAGGGGGTGCATTTGCCGCACGATTCGTCGGCGCAGAACTCCATGAAGAACCGGGACAGCTCCACCATGCAGGTGGTCTCGTCGCAGACGACCATGGAGCCGGAGCCCATCATGGCGCCGGCTTCGATGAGGGTCTCGAAGTCGATGGGGTAGTCGAGCATGGCGGCCGGCAGACACCCGCCGGACGGGCCGCCGATTGCCACCGACTTGAATTCTTTCTTCTTGGGGATGCCGCCGCCGATATCGTAGATGACTTCGCGCAGGGTGGTGCCGATGGGAACCTCCACCAGCCCGGCGTTCTTGACGGCGCCGGAGAGGGCGAAGATCTTGGTGCCGCCCGACTTGGCGGTGCCGAAGGAGAGATATTTCTCCAGCCCGACCTGGAAGATCCGGGGGACGTTGGAGAAGGTCTCGACGTTGTTCAGAATGGTCGGCATGTCCCAAAGACCGGCCTCGACCGATTGCGGCGGGCGGGGGCGGGGCATCCCCCGTTTCCCTTCGATCGAGTATTGGAGGGCGGTCGATTCGCCGCAGACGAAGGCGCCGGCCCCTTCCTTGACCAAAAGGTCGAGGCTGTAGCCGGTGCCGAGGATGTTTTGTCCGAGGTAGCCGGCCTTGCGGCACTGCTCCATGGCGATGTTGAGCCGCTTGACGGCCAGCGGATACTCGGCGCGGCAGTAGATGTAGCCGAAGGTGCCGCCGATGGCGTAGCCGCAGATGATCATCCCCTCGATGACGGAGTGGGGATCACCTTCAAGCAGGGCCCGGTCCATGAACGCGCCGGGATCCCCTTCGTCGGCGTTGCAGAGGACGAATTTCTCGACGTTGTTGTACTTGGCGCACTCGCTCCATTTCCAACCGGTGTCGAACCCGCCGCCACCACGACCGCGCAGCTTGGAGTCTTCGACGAACTTGATCACCTCGGCGGGGGTCATCGGCTTGCCGTCGGGGCGGCCGGTTCCGAGCATGATCTGCTTGAGGGCGGTATAGCCGCCGCTGGCTTCGTATTCTTCGAGGCTCTCGGGGTCGATGACGCCGGAGTTGTGGAGAATGAAGCGGTTCTGCTTTTTGTTGAGGTCGAGCTCTTTCCAGGCGGGGATGCCGTCCCAGGCGGGTTCGTCCCCTTCCCACTGGGCGATGGCTTTCTTGGCGTTGGGGGCGCCGGAGAGCTGTCCGTCGATGAGCTTGCCGACTTCGTCGGCCTTGACCTTCTGGTAGACGATCCGGGCTTTGCCGGGAACGTGGATGTCGATCATCGGCTCGGCGAAGCACATCCCGACGCAGGCGGTCTGGATGATGTCGGCGTCGATGTTTTTCTCTTTGAGGTGGGAGACCACCGCGTCGTGAACGTTCACGGCGCCGGCGGCCATGCCGCACGTGCCCATGCCGACGTAGATGCGCGGCTTGTCGAGCTTCTGAGTCATGGCTTGGAAAACCTCCACTGGGACAGACGCTTCCCCGTCACGAGTGTCACGGGAAGCATGGAGCACGTTTTATATCGTTAAACCTTGTCCAAAGTCAAGCGTTCCATTCCCCGGTATTCCCCTGTTCACTGGGGGTTATCCCGCTTTTCCTTCTCGTCCCGGTCGAGCTTTAGAAGCCGCTTTCCCAGCTCGCGGGCCAGCTCGCCGGTCCCCTCGCCGGTGGCGGCGGAAATGAAGGCGATTTCGGCTTTCGTGACGGCGGCGAGGCGGTCCCGGAGGGCGGCGACCTCCTCTTCGTCGAGGAGGTCGGCCTTGTTGACGACGACGACCTGGGGGGTGTCCGCCAGGGCGGGGGAGTAGCGGGCCAACTCGGCGTTGACGAGGACGAAATCTTTCTCGGGACTGCGCCCCTCTTCGGGGGAGGCGGGGTCGAGCAGATGGACAATCAGTCGCGTCCGCTCGACATGGCGCAGGAACTGGTGGCCAAGCCCTTTCCCTTCGGCGGCGCCTTCGATGAGCCCGGGAATGTCGGCGACGACGTAGCTTTGCTCTTCTCCCCAGCCGACGACCCCCAGGTTGGGGACGAGGGTGGTGAAAGGATAGTCGGCGATTTTGGGGCGGGCGGCGGAGATGCGGCTGATGAGGGTCGATTTCCCGGCGTTGGGATAGCCGACGAGCCCGACGTCTGCCATAAGCTTCAAATCGACCCGGATCCGCATGGCGTCGCCGGGGGTTCCCTCCTTGGTCTGCTGGGGGGCGCGGTTGATGGAGGTCTTGAACCGGGCGTTCCCCCAGCCGCCGCTCCCCCCTTTGAGCAGGGTCAGCTCTTCGTCGGGGTGGGTCAGCTCGCCGAGGTATTCGCCGGTTTCGTCGTTGTAGAAAAGGGATCCGACGGGGAAACGGAGGACGAGGTCTTCGCCGCTCCTGCCGGTCATGTTGCAGGGGCCGCCGTTGGCGCCGCTCTCGGCCTTGTGCTCCCGCCGGTAGCGGTAGTCGAGAAGGGTGTGCAGGTTGTGGTCGGCACGGAACACGACGTCGCCGCCGTTGCCGCCGTCGCCGCCGTCGGGGCCCCCTTCGGGAACGTACTTCTCCCGGCGGAAGGAGCGCTTCCCGTTCCCGCCGTCACCGGCGGCGATGGCAATGATGACCTGATCGACAAAGGAGGACATGAAGAGTGTTCTTTCTTTGAAAAGAAAGAACCAAAGAAACTTTGCCTCCGTTGGCAAGTCGGGGGGCGCGGGGAAATGGGTAGCGCCCCCGGCTTTGCCAACGGAAAGGAAAGGTTGCCTGGTTCCCTCTGTTCTCAAACAAAGGACAGCCTTCACGCCGTCCTTCGTGGTTCAGACATCATACGACACCCCACAAAGGGACGCCTTCACACAAAAAGCCCGTCCCCCGAAGGGAACGGGCTCGACGGGTCGCGCGGTGGTTTAATTCGACGCCGGGGCGATGTTGATGAACCGGCGGTTCTTGGGGCCCCCTTCGGTAAAGGAGACGGTCCCTTCGATTTTGGCGAAGAGGGTGTGGTCGTTCCCCATGCCGACGTTGACGCCGGGGAAGAACCGGGTGCCCCGCTGGCGGACGAGAATGCTCCCGGCCGAAACGATTTCACCGGCGAATTTCTTGACCCCCAGACGGCGCCCGACGGAATCGCGGCCGTTGGTGGTGCTGCCCTGTCCTTTTTTATGAGCCATTCTTGCCTCCCGGGTAGCTCCTTGCCGAAGGAGCGTTATTTCGTATTAAGTTCTTGATCGGCGATCAGTTGATCGCGGTGATCTTCAGTTTGGTCAGCGACTGGCGGTGACCGATCTTCTTCCGGCTGTTTTTGCGGCGCCGGTGGTACATGATGACGATCTTGGGGCCTTTCCCCTGGGCAAGCACGGTGGCGCGGACGGTTTTCCCTTCCAGCGCGGGGGCGCCCACCTCGACCTTCTCGCCGTCGCCGGCCATAAGGACCGGGCCAAGCTCCACTTCGGCGCCGACTTCGGCGTCGAGTTTCTCGACGGTAATGATGTCCCCTTCGGAGACCTTGTACTGCTTTCCGCCGGTTTTCACCACTGCGAACATGTCCGTATCGCTCCTTGTCGCCCTTCTCCGGGACCAACGGAGAACGGGCCTGATTTCGAAAAAGAGAAATTGTGCCAAATCGGCAGGCTTTACGCAACCTCTTTTTATCGGCGCGGCGCCGGGGCCGGTTGGGGCATGATGGGAGGGAAGGGGGCGACCATGCGAAAACTGTTGATGATGGGGCTGGCGCTGACGCTCAGGTTGGCGCCTTTGGCGATAGCAGGGGGGGTAGGGGCTTTTTACTACTGGTACGCCTCCGGGGGGACGACGGCGACCCTTAGGCTGGCGGAATATTGCGACGCCCAACGCCCCGGCACGCCGGTGGAGACAGCCCGAAAGCGGGCCGAAGACAAAGGCTTCGAGATCATGCTGGAGCGGGAGGATAGCTTCTCCGCAATGGCCAGTGTGCTGATGTACCACCGGACTTTCTGCGAAGTCTCGTACACCGACGGCGAAGTGACGGCGACGAGAGTCTTTACGATGGATTGAGAGCGCCTACTCTCCTTCTATCCCCCGGATCGCGGCGTCGGCCCGTTTGCCGAGGAGGCCGGTGAGCAACTCCCGGACGCCGGGGGAAACCTTTTTCCGGTCGCGCCGCTTTTTCGTCAGACAGACCGGATTGGAAGCGAGGTCGAACCCGACATGAATCTTTCCGTCGGGGTCTTTGTCGCCGATGGTCAAGGGCCAGATGCGGCAGGGGAGGGGCTTTTCCTTCATCGGGTCGAGCCCGATCTCCAGACAGGCGGCATGCAGCGCGCACCGTTTCTCCCCGGCGGCGACGAAGGTGAAGACGCAGTCCCCCGCATCGTTCTTGTCGATGACGAACCGGCGGGGATCGTCGTCGAACTCGTCGAAGACGTTGACCGGCGTGCGCCCCTGCATAAGCGTCGGGGCGTACCGGGCCGAGGCGGGCATGAGGCCGGTCATCCGCTCCATCTCGGTCCGGGAGATGTCCACTTCGAACCGGGCGCAGCAATATTCGTCGCGCTCTTCACACTTCTCCGGCTCGCAGGCGTACTCCCACGCCACCATCTGGGCCGCGTCGATCCGGTACTGCCCGACGATCACTTCTCTTTTCATGGCGACGATTGTCGCACGGCTTCAGTCGGTGGTGTAGGTCGAGGCGCCATCCAGCGACGTGGGGCGGCTGCTCCCATACGCGAGCGTCATCGATCCGCTGACGATGTCGTATAGGCCCCGTGCGGTTCCACCGGAGCCGACGAAGTCGATGGACGATACCCCTCCCGGTCGCGGCGTGAGGCTGACGCTCCCCTCCTCCACGCTGGCGCCGGTGTCGTCCTGAAACCGGTAGGTGACGTTCCCCGATCCACTGTCGCAGGTGAAGAGAATCTTCGCAGCGCCGCCGCCACCGCTTTTCGTCCATGTGCGGGCGAGGACCGGATTGGCGACGTTCCCCCGGTCGTTGCCGGGGTAGGGTTCGCACAGCTCCTGCCGGTAGGCGGCGCCTTGCCATATGCTGTCGAACTGGCTCTTGGCGGTGGGGGTGAGCCGGTCGTAGGGAGAGACGGCGAAGGGGTTGGAGAGGCCGTCATTCACGGCGAAATCGTCGATCTGATAGTGGGTCATGGCGAAGGTGACCGGGGCGGAGCCGATCCAGATGGTCTGGGCGCCGGCGATTCCCAACGGCTGACCGGCTACCACTGCGGCGCCGACGACGATCCCGTCGAACAACGTCCCGACGTTGGTATAGTCGGTCCTGAGACTTCCGCCGTTGTGGCTGATGGCGATGGTGTGGCGTCCCGGCGTTTCGGTATCGTCGAAGATCGACTGAATCGTCCCATCGGCCCCGGCCCGGACGGAGGCGCCGATGGCGAACTCGACGTCGATACCCGGATGACCGTCGGCGGCGTGTCCCCCGCCATGAACGCCGAAGGGCCATATGCCGTAGGCGACCTGCGCGGAATCACCTTCGGCGATGGGGAGGACGAAGGTGAGCGACGCCGTCGGTGTGACGCCCCCGCCGGTGTCAGTGGCGCCGCCCCCTCCTCCGCCTCCACAGGAGGCGAGAAGGAGCAGCGATGCAGTGAGAAGGAGGTTTCGTTTCATCGGCGGCTCCCCGGGGTTTTCTCCATTATGCTACCGTGGGGATCATTCCACCGTATCGTGACGGCTACATACCTTCCCCCCGATACCGCTCGAACCGGGGGCGCAAATCGGCGGGCGCCACGAACACCCATGAGTTCCCCGGCTTCACCTTGTCCAGAAGCGCCAGTTCGTCGGAAAGCTCCAGCAGGTCGTTGCGCGCGGAGTTCCGGGAGATGTCGTACTCCCGTGCGTGCGCGGCGAAGCTGTACTCATACCCCGGATGCCGCAGCGCATGGCGGAGCAATTCCTTCTGCCGGAAATTGAGTCGTCGTCCCAGCTCCTGCCCCAAGATCGTTTCGGCGTCTCGGGTCTGCTCGGCCTTGTATTGCACCTCATCAATTAGCCGCTCAATTTCGAGGCGGATCACCTCCAGTTGGTCGATGATGAAGTAGGTCAGGTCGTTCCCGTCGGTCTCGCTGTGGAGATAGGAGGCGCTATATTCTTTCTTGCGCTTCTTGATGGCGCCCGAAATCGACAGAAACTCGATCAGGCTGTAGCCGCTCCTCAGCGCTTGCCAGTAGAAAAGGGCGCGGGCGGTACGACCGTTCCCGTCAACGAATGGGTGGTCATAGCCGATCATGAAGTGGAGGATAATCGCCTTGACCAGCGGATGGATAAAAACGATCCCGTCCTGTTCGTTGGCGAATCGGCAGAGCCGCTCCAACCGTACGGGGAGTTCTGCGGCGGGTGGAGGGGAGTGAACAGGGGTCAAGTCTCCCTCTCGCCAATAGACCGCCACTTGCTCCTCGGGGCGGCGAAACCGCCCCGCCTGATCCGGTATCGCCAAGGTTCCCTCGGTGAGCGTTTTGTGGAGGGTAAAGACGATCTCCGGGGTAAGGGGTTCGTCGCCACGGCTTCGAATGTACTCCATGGCGTCATAGTTGTTCAGGATCATCCGCTCGCTTTTGTCGACCGGTCTCCTTTTTTGGCGGATCATCTCCTTGGCGACGACGCGCGTCGTGGTGGCCCCTTCGATCTGGCTGGAGTAGATCGCTTCATCGATCAATGCTTGAAGACGAATGGAGCGGCCCTGTGCCGGGTTTCGCAGGTCGACCAGATCGACGGCGACGCTTTCCCCCGCATGCCCGAGCCATTCCAGCTCCCTTTGCACCATGTCCGGAAGGGTGAAGACAAATCCTGTCCCCCTTTTGTCGACAAAGGGGAGCTTCTTTTGCGTCATGGAGCGGGAGAGCTTGGTGGCGAACCACCACTCCTCGACCGACAACCCCTCTGGCGGGGTGCGTCTTTTCAGTTCCGCCCAATGGAGATAGCGCCCCTTGTAGTCCACGGGAGAGAAATGAGGGACCAGTTTTGCAAAGGCCCCAGATTCTTTGCCGATACGATCGGAAAGCAACGCAAAGTCAGGGGGAGATTCGGGAATTCTCATAGAATCGACCTATATTTTATATGAAATATCAACGAAGTGTCAGCAACTGTCAACTTTGACACTTAGCCCCCCTCAGCCCAGCGAAAAATGGCATATCATGAAATATAAACAAAGTGTTAGCAACTGTCAACTTTGACAGCTGCCTCATTCTCCACCACCTGTCACTTATTGTCAACAACTGTCAATTATGACAGTTACTGACTAGCAACATACATTAAATCAAAGGTTATCCCTGTCAAGGCTCCGGTACTGCACCGCTTCGGAGAGGTGCATCGCCTCGATCTTCTCTTTCCCGGCCAAGTCGGCGATCGTCCGGGCGACTTTCAGAATCTTCTCGTGCGCCCGGGCGGAGAGCCCCAGCCGGTCAACGGCGGTCTTGAGCAACTGCCGCGACGGTTCGTCGAGGACGCAATGTTTCCTGGTCTCCTTGTTCCCCATCCGGGCGTTGGCGTAGATGCCGCTTCCGGCGAACCGGGCAAGCTGGATGTCCCGCGCCCTGTTCACACGGGCCCGAATGGCGGCGGACGACTCGCCGGGAGGACTCTCCATCATCTGCTGGTACTTCACCGCCGGGGCCTCCACATGCAGGTCGATCCGGTCGAGGAGCGGACCGGATATGCGGCTCCGGTATTTGCGGATCATGTGGCCGGTGCAGCCGCATTCCTTGTCGGGGTCGGTGTAGTAGCCGCAGGGGCAGGGGTTCATGGCGGCCAGCAACATGAACCGACAGGGATAGGTGACGCTCATGGCGGCCCGGCTGATGGTGACGGTCCCCTCCTCCAGCGGCTGGCGCATCACTTCCAACACGTTCCGACGAAACTCCGGCAGCTCGTCGAGAAACAGCACCCCGTTATGCGCCAACGATACTTCGCCGGGGATGGGGGTGGTCCCCCCGCCGATGAGCCCGGCGTCGGAGATGGTGTGATGCGGCGACCGGAACGGGCGGCGGACCACCAGCGCCCGGCGCCCTTCGAGCTTTCCGGAGACGCTGTGTATCCGCGTCGTCTCCACCGCTTCGTCGTAGGTGATGTCGGGGAGTATGGTGGGGAGCCGCTTGGCCATCATCGACTTGCCGGAGCCGGGAGGGCCGATGAGGAGCGCGTTATGCCCGCCGGCGGCGGCTACCTCCAAGGCCCGTTTGACGTGCCCCTGTCCTTTCACGTCGGCGAAATCGTCGTCGTACCCGGCGCCGATCCCCTGCGCGAAAAGGGAGGGGGCGTGGATGGTGGTGGGGGTGAGGGCCAGTTTTCCCGACAAGTACTCCACCACCTGCGGCAGCGAATCGACGCCGATGACGGTGACCCCCTCGGCCACCGCCGCCTCTTCGGCGTTCTCCGCCGGGACGACGATCCGGGCCACCCCCCGGTCCCGCGCCAGCAGGGCCAGTGAAATGATCCCCCGCACCGGCTTGACCCGGCCGTCGAGAGCCAGCTCGCCGAAGAACATGCTGTCGGCGAGGTCGGCGTCGAGTATCCCGTCGGCCTGCAGGATCCCCAGGGCGATGGGGAGGTCGAATGCGGCGCCCTCCTTTCGCACGTCGGCGGGGGCGAGGTTGACGGTGATCCGTTTGACCGGACATTCGAACCCGGCGTTGGCGATGGCGGCCAGAATCCGCTCCTGCGACTCCCGGATGGCGGTGTCGGGGAGGCCGACGGTGGCGTAGGCGAAGACTCCCGGCGCCAGATTGACCTCCACCTCCACCGGAAAGGCGGAGACGCCGAAGACGGAGGCGCTCTGGGCGCGGGCGACGGGCATCGGGAGGTCCTTAAAGTATAAAATGGCTTCGCCATCGTAGAGCGGCCCCGGGGAGGGTGTCAACCATCCTTGCTCTTCGTAAGCGGTATAGTATAATAATTACCGAGCGGCACGTCTGACATTTTCACTATTTAGAGGAAGTGAACATCATGCTTTCCGACGAGATTACAATAACACAGCGTCAAGTTCGAACAGATGCATATCAAATGTCGATTGGCGAAATCGTCAGCATGTACGAAAAGTCTGAAATTATTGTTGACCCGGAGTTTCAGCGCCTATTTCGATGGAAGATTAGCCAGAAAACAAAGCTAATTGAATCCATACTTCTTGGGATACCGTTGCCATCCATTTTTGTCTTTGAAAAAGACGATGGCACTTGGGAATTGATTGATGGCCTTCAAAGAATCTCCACAATTCTAGAATTCATGGGCATTTTGAAATCACCTGAAGGGAGTTTGCTACCTCCATCCATTCTTGAATCCACTAAATACTTACCCTCACTTCATAATGCCGTTTGGGAAAGGTCAAAGGAGATTGTCGATACATTATTGAAGGAGCAGATGCCATTCGACAAGTCGCAGCAACTTGCTATCAAACGTAGCCGAATTGGAGTTGAGATTCTTAAACGGCCTAGCGATGATCAAGCAAAATACGATCTGTTTCAAAGACTAAATGCTGGTGGAACTTTGGCAAATGCGCAAGAACTGCGCAACTGCATTATTCTAATGATAAATAGGAAGTATTTCCATGCAATAAAGAAAGTCGCTGATAGCCCTCATTTCCGGAGAGTAATTTCCGTGACAGAGGAGCAGGTTGAAAAGCAAAGGCATTTGGAAATGGCGGTGCGATTCCTAGTTCATGTCAACATTGATTATGATGGGAAGCTGGATGTCGAAGAGTATATTGATGAGGGTATCATTGAGTTATCTAGACTTGGGAAAGGCAAATCTGCCGCCGACTTAATCGATAAAACATTTAGGATACTCGATGATATTGCAGGGGAAAATGCTCTGAAGCGCTTCCAAAGAGGCAGCTACACTGGAAAGGTAGGCCTTGTTGGCTTAGAGGGTATTGCTGTTGGCATTGGAAAGAATATTGATGCAATTTCCGATCTTGCCCCTATTAAAGCTAAAAAGTTTATTGAAGATAGAATCAAAAAATTCTGGTCTGCTCCTGAGTGCGAAAGCTTCACCTCACCTGGGCTACGTGGCACAACTCGTATCCAAAGAACAGTGCCATTTGGCCATAAATGGTTTCGACCATGAGCAAACCATATACTGGAGAAGATTTTTCTGCTCAAATCATTGATGACAGAAATTGGCGAATAAAGGAGATTTCAGACTTAAAATCGGCGATCAAGAGTGGAGACTCGAGATTGCAGAAGGTCCTGTTACGCTCTTTAGTCACTATCTGCTATGCGCACTGGGAGGGATATATTAGATTTGCAGCCAGAAAGTATATGGAGCATGTATCACTTCGAAGAATGCCTTACAGTGCGCTGGAACCACAATTTCTTAAGAATTATTTCCTGCCCCGATTAGCTGCGCTTTCCACTTCCAGGACAAGCATCAAAGAGCGGTGTGAACTTATTACCGAAATTCTTCAAGCATCAGAGCGGCGCTTCAGTTATGTCAACAATGATCTCATTAACACAAAGGCTAACTTAAACTTTGAGGTTTTTGCTGATATTTGTCTTGTCTGTGGACTTCCAATATCCGATTTTGGTGGCCAGTCCACCTTTATTGACGTCCTCCTATTGAAGCGTCGGAACTCCATTGCCCATGGAGAGGAAACTTTCGTTCATATTGACGACTTGGACGAATTGGCAGATAGTACCATTTCGCTGATGCGCGCCTTCGGTGACTCTCTTGAAAACAGGGTGGTTTTGCAGACATTCAAGGTAAATTAGATTAGTATTCTTTCTTTGCTCTGCCTGCCTTTCCCTTGCCCCCCGTCGTCCGCCGGGGGTATCCTCGAACCATGGAGATCGATCCCCCCCCCTCGCTGATGGCCAAGGTCCGGCGGCTGGCCCGCCTGCGGACGTTGCTCGCCCAGGCGCGCCGTCTCGACCGGCGGGAGAAATACCGCCTCTACATGAGCATGATGGGCGCCGACCCGGCGTGGATCGAAGGAGAGGACTGGGCCTTCATCCTCCACAAGCTGGTGGCAGGCTCGCACAACGTGGCCGCGTTCGAGAAAGAGGCGACCCGGTTGGAGCAGGAGCTTCGGGGGGAGGCGGCGCTGGCCGGTGACGATCCGGCCCGGTGGCACAAGCGGGCGCTGGAAACGGAGCCGACGTTTCTCGACCCGGTCCTCGACCTGGTCCACCGGAAGATCGCCGCCTTCTACGCCTACGCTGGCGATCCGGCCCGGGGGATGTCGGCGCAGCGGCCCGAGCCGTGACCGCCCCGGCGCGCCCGGTGGCGCTCACCATCGCCGGGTCGGACCCTTCCGGCGGGGCGGGGATACAAGGCGACCTGAAAACCTTCGCCGCCTGCGGGGTCTACGGGGCCGCCGCCATCGCCGCGCTGACGGTCCAGAACACGCAAGGGGTCACCGACGCCGTCGGGGTCGAACCGTCGTTCGTCGCGGCGCAGGTGACGGCGGTCCTCGACGACCTGCCCGTCGGCGCCATCAAGACCGGCATGCTCTTCGACGCCGGGATTATCGAGGCGGTGGCGACGGTATTGGCGGGACGCGGGGAGATCCCGCTGGTCGTGGACCCGGTGATGGTTTCGACCAGCGGTCATCGTCTGTTGAAGCCCGATGCGGTGGAGGCGATCAGGACAAGGCTCCTGCCACTGGCGACCATCGTCA
The DNA here is from genome assembly GCA_015229165.1 of Nitrospinota bacterium. Lineage (GTDB taxonomy): Bacteria > Nitrospinota_A > UBA7883 > UBA7883 > JADGGD01 > JADGCD01. The sequence goes on from JADGCD010000002.1 coordinate 25,707, forward strand.
CCCCCAACGGGCCGGAAGCCTTCGACCTGACCGGCGTCGTCGTGACCGACGAGGAGTCGATGCGAAAGGCGGCGGAGAAGATCGCGGCGATGGGGCCGCAAGGGGTGGTGATCAAGGGGGGGCACCACCGTCAAGGGTCGAGCGCGATCGATCTGCTGTTGTTCGATGGGGTCTTCAGCCGGTTCGAACGTCCCTGGATCGAGACGCCGTACACCCACGGCTCCGGCTGCGCCTTCGCTTCCGCCATCACGGCGGGACTGGCCAAGGGGCTCACCGTTCCCGACGCCGTAGCGGAAGCCGAAGCGTTCATCGGCAAGGCCATCGCTTCGGCCTACCGCATCGGCCTCGGGATCAACAGTCCGGTGAATCACTTTTCCTAAGAGTGTTGTTGGGGAAAGGGTGAGACGGCGGTTGTCGCTGCGACTGTATTGTGGGGAGGCTGCATTCCCCCTTCATGTGTCCAGCGGTCGCCCACGAGAGGGGCGGCGCCACTCGGCCACCAAGCGTTCAATAAAAAACCCGGCAGGAGGGAGAGTCCTGCCGGGTCGGGAGTGGGTCCGGTGGGAGCCGGAACCCAAAGCGGAAAACAAAGGCGGAGAAGGTAATCGTATCAATGAGGCCGTTTTCATAAAGAGAGGGGAGGTCGTCATCCATGACGGTTTCCCGCTCTCACCATGGCGTTCTTACCGGACCAGGTTCACCACCTCTTGCAGCATCTGGTCCACCGTCGTCACGATCCGGCTGTTGGCCTGGTAGGCCCGCTGGTTCTGGATCATCGTGACGAACTGCTCCGACAGGTCGACGTTGCTCATTTCCAGCGCCGAGCCGTAGATCGATCCGAATCCCCCCGCCTTGGCCACCCCGAAGATCGGCTGCCCCGACTGGGCCGTTTCGCCGAAGAGGGTGTCGCCCGACCGGGTCAGCCCCCAGGGGGAGAGGAAGTCCGCCAGCTGCACCTGATAGAGCTGCTGCGTCTGCCCGTTGCTGAAGAGCCCCGAGATGATCCCCTCGCCGTCCACCGAGAGCCCCCGGAGGACGCCGGTGGAGTAGCCGTCCTGCACCACCGAGTTGGTCACCGAGTCGGAGGCGTAGCTGGTCAATTCGCCAAGCGATGCCCCCGTGACCCCGTTGACGAGGGTCCAGGTGGTGTTCAGCGGCTGCGCCCCCGAGGGGAACCCGCTGATGGTCAGCGTCTGGTTGGCCACGGCGCCCCCGTCGATCTGGGTCAGCTGGCCGGTGGCCGAGAAGGTGGCCGTGCCGTTGACCCCGGTGCCGGCGAGCACGGTCCCGGCGGGACCGGTGGCGGCGAAGGTCCACTCCAGCGGCGTCACCGATTTCGTGAAGGTGTAGGTGATGGTCACCGGTTCGCCCACGGCGTTGTAGACGTTCATCGAGGTGGCGAAGGTGGCGCCCGCCGAGGCGGCGGCGTCGAGGTTGATGCCGAACTTGAAGGTCGAAGTCGCCTTCGGCACCGACTGGACGCCGGAGATGTCGATGTCGCCGGCCGACGAGGCCCGGGTGATGGCGCCGGAGGTGTTGGTGGAGAGCTGATACCCCTGCACGTAGTAGCCGTTGGCGTTGGAGAGCTTCCCGTTCTGGTCCAGGATGAACTGCCCGGCGCGGGTGTAATAGGTGCCGTTGGTGAAGCCGGGGTTCCTGACCACGAAGAACCCGGCGCCCTGGATGGCCATGTCGGTGGCGTTGCCGGTGGTCTCGAAGGACCCCTGCGAGAAGGAGGCCGACACGTCGCTGATGGCGGCGCCCCGTCCGAACTGCAGGTTGGTGGCGCCGTTGGCCACCTGGTTGGCCAGGATGTCGGCGAAGACGGCCCGGTTGCCCCGGAAACCGACGGTGTTGACGTTGGCGATGTTGTCGCCGGTGACGTTCATGGCGTTGCCGTAGGTCTGAAGACCCGACACGCCGGTGTACATCGCACTCTGCAGGCTCATGATCGATTCTCCTTGTTCCGCTTTTTTACGGCCGCTCCGATGAGCGCCCGGTATCCCCTTTGTTCCGCTTTCAGGCCGCCGCTTTCGGCTCGTGGACTTCCACGATCTCCGAGAGCATGTATTTCTGGTTCCCCACGGTGACGTAGGCCACGCCGCCGTCGTAACTGACCCCGGTGGCGATCCCCCGGGTGTAGGTGGAGACGTCCATCAGGTTCCCGGCGCTGTCGTTGGCCAGCACGGTGTAGGTGTACAGACCGTCGGGCAGCGTCGAACCGTCGTCGGCGGTCCCGTCCCAGGCGACGGTGTTCTTCCCTGCGGGAAGCGATCCCTTGTCGATGGTGCGGACCACGTTCCCGGCGGCGTCTTCGACGATGATCTTGGCGCCGCTGGCGGTGTCGGGGATTTCGAAGGTCACGTCGGCCCCCTGTCCCCCCTTGACGTAGACGTTGTGCCCCTGGGCGGTCACTTCCTTGCCGATCAGGTTGATGGCCTGGGAGGTGTTGGCCGAGTTGACGGCGGAGGTCATCAGCCCCATGGCGTCGTTGATCCCCATGAGCTGTTCGAGGCTGGAGAACTGGGCCATCTGCGAAGTGAACTGGCTGTTGTCCACCGGGTTGGTGGGGTCCTGGTTCTTGAGCTGGGCCACCAGCAGGGTCAGGAACTGGTCCTTGCCCATGGCGCCCACTTTGGCGGCGACCGACTGGCTGCTGGCGGCGGCCGTGGAGGTGGCCCCGGCGCCGGTGGCGGCGCTGTCGGTGGCGGACATGGTGTTTTGCGCGATCATGATGCTCTCTCCCTTACGCCACGATCGACAGAAGCCCTTCGTGCCGCGGATCGCGGCCCGAGGGGGCGTTGGCTTCATCGGTTTCAATGGTCGACGCGGCGTCGGCGCCCCGGTTCCGCCCGGCGCCGTGGGCGCCGTTGCGTCCGTCGGCCTGGGCCTGTCCGAAGGCCATTCCCTGCCGCTCGTCGGCGGTGACGACGGTCAGTTCGTCGACCTTCATCCCGGCGTTGGAAAGCTGCTGGCGCAGCTGGTCGAGGTTGCGTTCGATGGCCGCTTTCACTTCGGGGCTCTCGGCCACCATGATGGCTTTCACGGAGTCGTCTTTCACCATCACCCGCATGTCGATCTTCCCGAGATGGGGGGGGTCGAGCCGCATGGTCATCTGGGAGGCGCCGTTGGGGCGGAAGCCGATCCGGGCTTTCTCGACCACCTGCGCCATCACCAGCCGCTCGAAATCGCGCCGGGGGGCGGCGGCCCGCTCGCTCTTCTCCAGCGCTTCGGCGGAGGCGGCCTCCCCTTTGGCGGCGGTGTTGGCGACACCGGTGGTGTCGGTCGATCCGGCGCGGGGAGCGGCGGCGCTCCCCTTGTCGGCGGAGGCGGCGGCGGCGGCCGGAGCGGTCACAAGCTTCCCGGCGGCCTCCTGCTCGGCGCCCTTGGCGGCCTGTTCGGCGGCGGGCGTCTGGGGAGCGGCGGCCTGCGTCTTGGCGGCGGCTTTCTCTTTCGACCCGTCAAGGGCGGCTTCCTTCATGGCGGCCCGCGACTCGGTGTCGGCCAGCGAGGAGACCATCCCTTCCGGGCGGGCCTCTTTTTTCGATTCGGGGTTCCCCTGACCCTGCTGATCCTTGGGCGTGTCGGTCGACTGCTCCTGCCGGGCTTCCTGCGGGCGAACCTCGGCGGTCGGCTGTTTGGCGGAGGCGTTCTCCTGCCGGACTTCCTGCGGGCGGGCTTCGGCGACGGGGGCCTTGACCGTTTCGGTCTCGACCTCGTCCTGCGCCAGCTCGGCGTTCCCGCCGACGTTGTCGATGGCGACCGCATCATCCTTACCGGTGAGAACCAAAAGGCTCTGGGCGGTCTGGGCCAGATCCCCCTGGGCCAGTCCGTTTTTCAGCTCTTCGGAGACGGCCACATCCAGATTCATCGACTGGGCGAACTGGCCGATCTCCTCGCCGGTGAATCCGAGCTGGGTCAGGAAGTCGTTCATGCTCATCTGCCCGGCCTGCTCCATGAGAGCGGCGTAGGCGTCGGGGTTCTCGGCCTTGAGCTGGTCGAGACGGGCCATGATCTTGGCGGCCATGGCGTCGGCGGAAAGGGCCGGTTTCTCTTCGGCGTCCCGATCGTCCTGGGAGGCGCTTTCGGCTTTCTGCGACTTGTCGCTCTTGACGGCCCGCTGGTCGTCGCCCCGGTCGTCGTCGGTCTCTTTGGCTTCAGGGCGGGGGGAGGAGGTTTCCCGGGGCGTAACGTTCTGGTCGTTCTTCTGGACGGAGGCGAAGATTGCGGCGAAAGACTGATCGGCGACGGCGCCTTGGGCGGCCCCACCGGCGAAAGAGCCGACAACGCCACGGGCGGCGCCAGCCAGCAGGTCGGTCATCAGCGATTCGATCATGGTATTCTCCGCTTCCGTGGTATCTGTTCGTTTGGACAACCGTATCCATAACAAGGGCTGTGCCAAAATAGATGAGCGCATGCAATGTAAATAAAATCAACTATATACATTTGCCATGTCGCCTAAAGTTTTCCCGCCAACCTGCCGACGGGGCAAGAATGAACCGCTTCTTTCCATTCCGCTTTGGGAGACAAGGCATTTTTTTCCCACACGGCGCTTTCTCGCAATCCGCTATGGGGAAATGGGGGCGCCCCCCTTCCTAACCGGAAGAATACTTGACAATATCGCTAAGGTTTCCTTACTATCGATTCAAACAACGGTGGTTTTCGGGACAATACGAAAAGCGCCGGGGTTTGTCCGGCTGGCGCTTTCATAAATACGACCGGATTAGTCTGAATTGGCGACGATGTTCTTTATAGAGAGGGCTCTTTGAACATGACCGACGTATCGACCATCGGGCCGACGCCCCGGAGGAAGCCGTGAGCTTCGTTCTCGGCCTCAAATGCCGCGAGTGCGGCCGCGAATATCAGCAGGAGCCGATCCACGTCTGCGAATTCTGCTTCGGCCCCCTGGAGGTGCGCTACGACTACGCCGCCATCGGCCGCTCCATCAGCCGGGAGGCGATCACCAAACGGCCCGCGTCGATGTGGCGCTACCGGGAGCTGATCCCCATCGACCGCGACCCGGTGGTGGGGCTGGACAACGGCTTCACGCCGCTGGTCCACGCGAAGAACCTGGGGCGCCTTCTCGGCATGCCGAACCTCTACATAAAGAACGACGCGGTCTGCCATCCGACCCTCTCTTTTAAAGACCGGGTGGTGGCGGCGGCGGTGAACAAGGCGATGGAGTTCGGCTACGACACGGTGGCCTGCGCCTCGACGGGGAACCTGGCCAACTCGGTGGCGGCCCACGCGGCGGCGGCGGGGATGAAGGCTTACATCTTCATCCCGTCGGATCTCGAAGCGGGGAAGGTGTTGGGCTCGTCGATCTACGAACCGAACATCCTCGGCATTGACGGTAGCTACGACGACGTGAACCGCTTCTGCTCGGAGGTGGCGGCGGTCTACAAGTGGGCGTTCGTGAACATCAACATCCGCCCCTTCTACGGCGACGGGTCGAAGACCTACGGCTACGAGATCGCCGAGCAACTCGGCTGGAGGGCGCCCGACGCCTACATCTCGCCGGTGGCCGGGTCGAGCCTGATTACGAAGATCTACAAGGCGTTCAAGGAATTCGAACAGCTCGGGCTTCTCGAAGACGAGGTAAAGACCAAAGTCTACGCGGCGCAGGCCACCGGATGCTCGCCGGTGACGACGGCCATCAAGGCGGGGAAGACGGAGTTCACCCCGGTGAAACCGAACACCATCGCCAAGTCGATCGCCATCGGGAACCCGGCGGACGGCTACTACGGCATCAAGGTGGTCAACAGCACCGGCGGCTGGGGCGAAGACGTGACCGACAACGAGGTGATCGAAGGAATGCGGCTCCTGGCCCGGACAGAGGGGATCTTCACCGAAACGGCAGGGGGCGTGACGGTGGCGGTCACCAAGAAGCTGCTCGAACAGGGGAAGCTCGACCCGGAAGGGGTCACGGTGATCGCCATCACCGGGCAGGGGCTGAAAACCCGCGAGGCGGTGGCGGATCTGCTGACGCCGCCGACGATCATCGAACCGAAACTGGGCGCTTTCGAGGCGACCATGAAAAAAAACCGGTGGCAGTAAAGCCGACCACGAAGGAGATGTACAAGACATGGCGACCGTGAAGGTGCGGATTCCCACCCCGTTGCAGAAGTTGACCAAAGGGGTCGGTGAGGTGCAGGGGAACGGCGGGACGATCAAGGAGGTGTTCGGCGATCTGGAGGCCCAGTTTCCCGGCATCCGCTCGCGGCTGTACGACGAGGAGGGGAACCTTCGACGCTTCATCAACGTGTATGTGAACGAAGAGGATATCCGCTTCCTTGAAGGGGAAGCGACCGGCCTGAAGGACGGGGACGACATATCGGTGATCCCGGCCATCGCCGGCGGCGCCCCTACGCGGGGCGGCGAGCTCCGCTGACGCGCCCGGCAAGGCGCCGGGTGCGCCGGTTCCCCTGACGGGAACTATGCGGCCCCCTTGTTAGTCGCGGCAGGTCTATCTTCGCCACACCTGCCCGGCATTGATAAAGCGACAGGAAAAAATCCTTTCGCGACAGTGAGATCGAATCGCCATCAAGGCGGTTGACGTTAAACGTGAGGCTTTGACATGGACTTCACCGAAGACCAGATTCATCGGTATGCGCGGCATATCATCCTCCCCGAAGTGGGGGGGGTCGGGCAGCAGAAGCTGCTCGACGCGAAAGTCCTCTGCCTCGGGGCGGGGGGGCTCGGGTCGCCGATCCTGCAATACCTCGCGGCGGCGGGGGTGGGAACCATCGGCGTGGCCGATTTCGACACCGTCGACATGAGCAACCTGCAGCGGCAGATCATCCACAACTCCGACCGGGTGGGGATGCTCAAGGTCGATTCCGCCAAGGAGTTCATCGCCAAGCTGAACCCCGACGTCAACGTCATCACCTTCAACACCCACCTGAACGCCAGCAACGCCGAAGAGATCATCGGCCAGTTCGACATCGTGGTGGACGGGTGCGACAACTTCCCCACCCGCTATCTGGTCAACGACGTCTGCGTCTTCCAGAACAAGCCCAACGTCCACGGCTCCATCTTCCGCTTCGACGGACAGGTGACGGTGTTCAAGCCGAAAGTCGGCCCCTGCTACCGCTGCCTCTACCCCGAGCCGCCCCCTCCCGGCATGGTTCCGTCGTGCCAGGAGGGGGGGGTGCTGGGCGTCCTTCCCGGCGTCATCGGCTGCCTGCAAGCGGTGGAGACGATCAAGCTGATCCTCGGCAAAGGGGATGCGCTGGTCGGGAAGCTTCTGCTGTACAACGCCATGGGGGCCGAAGTGCGAAAGCTGAACATCCGGCGCGACGTCACCTGCCCGGTCTGCGGCGACCACCCGACCATCACCGAGCTGATTGACTACGAGCAGTTCTGCGGCGTCCCGGCGGTGGAAGCCCCCCACGGCGAGAGTTGCTGATGCGCCTCACCATCACCCTACAGTCCGGGCGGGCGAGCCTGCACGTCAACAGCGTGGTCAGGCTGGCCAAAGCCGCCCGGACCAAGGGGCACGCGGTCACGATCTTCCTCATGGCCGACGGCGTCACCTGTCTGGCCGAACCGTCGCTGTTGGCGCTGGCGGGGGAGGGGGTCGTCCTCTCGGTCTGCGAACATAACCGAAGCCAGTACGAAGCCCCGGCCGGGATCGAAACCGTCCGTTACGAGAGCCAGTACGAATTCGCCGGCTTCGTGGCGGACGCCGACCGGACCGTCGGGTTCTTTTAGGAACCGTCTCTACCGGAGGCGAACGGTGGGAACGAGTAGACGGTCTTGGCCGACTGACACCTGCGCGGGCGAAGAACGCGCCTGGTCGACAACGTCAGGAAAAGGACACCCGCAGGGTGTTGGCCGACTGATACCTGCGCGGGCGAAGAACGCGCTTGGCAGATAACGTTAGGAAGCTAAAAACGTGGGCGAGCGAAAAATCACCGTCGTCATCAGCGAATGCCCCTCGCCGCTGGTGGCCGAGCGGTTGCGGATGGGGGTGGGGCTGACGCTTGAAGACGGCAACAAGGTGCGCATTCTCTTCACTGACGGAGGGATTTACGCCGTCTCCGGCATCGACCGGGAGCGGGGCCGGTTCGACCTCGACCGGCATCTGGAGATGTTCAACCTCATGGAGCTGCCGGTCTACTTTCACGCCCCCTCGGCCGCGGCCCGGGGGATCGCCATCGACCGGAAAGGGTTCGCCCCCGTCGACGACGACGGCGCCGCCGCCCTGCTGCGGGAGAGCGACGTGGTTCTCGGTTGAGAGCCGCTCCCCCCAAACGAGCTGACAGGAGAAACTGAGTGGAAAAGATCATCCAGGGCCCCCGGTTGGCGGAGAGCGCCCGGGTCCGGTCGGAAGACCTGAACGAGAGCATCCTGCAAAAGATCGGGAGCACGCCGCTGCTCGATTTCAGCAAGATCGCCCGGAGCGAATGCCCCAACGTGGAGATCTACGCCAAGGCGGAGTGGTTCAACGCGGGGGGATCGGTAAAGGCCCGCCCCGCGCTGAACATGATCGAAGAAGGGGAGCGCGCCGGGAAACTCAAGCCGGGGATGACCATTCTCGACTCCACCTCCGGCAACACCGGCGTCGCCTACGCCCTCATCGGCATGGTGAAGGGGTACCACGTCAAGCTGGTGATGCCGCAAAACGTCTGCGGCGAGCGAAAGCAGCTCATGAGCGCCGCCTATCACGCGGAGATCGTCTATTCGTCGCCGCTGGAAGGGTCCGACGGGGCGATCCTGCTCTGCCGCGAGATCTACCGCCAGAACCCCGATCTCTACTTCTGGCCCGACCAGTACAACAACCCGGCCAACTGGCAGGCCCACTACAAGACCACCGCCGAAGAGATCTGGAGACAGACCGGCGGGAAGGTGACCCATTTTCTGGCGGGGCTTGGCACCTCCGGCACCGCCATGGGAACCAGCCGGGGGCTGAAGGAGCGGTTCGACAAGGGGATCAAGTGCTACGGCATCGAACCGGCGGAGACCCTGCACGGTATCGAAGGGCTCAAGCATATGGACAGCTCCATCGTGCCGGGGATATACAATAAGGAAGAGCTGGACGGCATCGTCTCGGTGGCCACCGAGGAGGCCTACGAGATGACCGCCCGGATCCAGCGGGAATACGGCCTCAACGTCGGCACCTCCTCCGGCGCCGCCATCGCCGGGGCGGTGAAGCTGGGCAAGACCCTCACCGGAGGGGTGCTGGTGACGGTCCTCCCCGACTCGTGCGACTGCGAAGCCACCACCGGCGGCCATTGCGCCAAGGATTAGCATGAACGACACCCTCGTTTTGATCACCCGCCCGCTGGCGGAGGTTCCCGCCGCCAAACGGGCCGCTGCGCTGTCCGTGGCCGCCGAGGCGATCCTGCTCGAAAACGGGGTCTACACCACCGCCGCCGAGGCCCACGCGGCGGGGCTCGACGCCGCGACCCTCTGGGTCGTCACCGACGACGCCGACGCCCGCCGGGTCACCTCCCCCTTTCCCGGCGTCGGCTGGGACGGGGTGGTCGACGCCATCGAACGAAACCGCGCCGTCATCACGCTGTAACGGAGGAGCCCATGAGCATCGTCCCCGACCACGAAATCGACATCCGGGGGGAGCACTGCCCCTACACCTTCGTGAAATCGAAGCTGAAAATGGAGACGCTGGCGCCGGGGGAGGTGCTGCGCATCGTCACCGACCACGAACCGGCCACGAAAAACGTCCCCCGCTCCATGGAGAGCGAAGGGCACGAGATATTGCTCCACCCCCACAAGGTGAACGACACCGACTGGGAGTTCTTCGTCAAGAAAAACGGCTGAGCCACCCGAGGAACACCGACCGATGAGCCTTCGCTACTTCTCCGTCACCGGCAGCCCCGAGCTGATCAAGGAACCGGTCCTCTTCACCCTGGTCAAACGCCACGGCCTGACGGTCAACGTCTACCGGGCCCACATCGACCAGGACAAGAGCTGGATCATCGTCTCCCTCGACGGGAGCGACGCCGCCGTCGACGCCGCCATCCTGGACATCACCTGCCGGGGCGCCATCGCCGCCGAAGGGGGGATCGAGATGCTCGAAACCGGCGAGCCGACCCGGGTCATCACCCTGCGCGTCCGGCTCACCTTCCCCCCGTCGGAAGTGAAAAAGCCGGTCTTCACCGAGATCGTCCGCCGGTTCAACGTGGTCATCAACGTCCGCCGGGCCGCCATCAACAACGACCGGGGGTGGGCCGACTGGGAGATCGCCGGGCCGGTGGACGAGGTCGACGCCGCGCTGGCGGCGGTCCGTCAGACGGGGGTCGGGGTGGCGCCGGTCGAAGGGAACGTCATCGAGTAACGCAATGCGGATCTCCACCAAGGGACACTACGCCGTCCAGGCGCTGGTCGACATCGCCGCCCGGCCCGAGAAAAAGCCGGTGTCGCTGGCGGTCGTCGCCGACGGGCAGGGGCTGTCGCAGAACTATCTGGAGCAGCTCTTCGTGAAGCTGCGCAAGGCCGGGCTGGTCAAATCGGTCCGGGGCCCCGGCGGGGGATACCTCATCGCCCGCTCCCCCTCCTCCATCACCATCGGCGAGGTCTTCGCCGCCGTGGACGAATCGCTGATCCTGACCGACTGCGGTGACGAGGGGCCCACCGGTTGCGGCGGGGGAGAGAACGACCAGACCCGCAAGTTGTGGCAGAAGCTGTGCCACCACTTCAACGAGTTGCTCTACTCCATCACCATCGACCATGTGGTGAAAGGGGACGTGAAACTCCCCCGGATCGGGGGACCGCTTCCCGGCGCCGCCGTCATCCGCATCGCCTGACCGCCCCCCCTGGGATTCGTCCGGTTCCGGACAAAGAGGGGGTCGGCGCTCCAATTAACCGTTCCTTAACCATCTTTTCCCCCGTTCGGGCCTACTATCACGGTAGGTCAACATGAAAAGCGGTGCGGTCATGGAGGAGTATCGGCAGGCGGCCCCTCTCGGCTTTCTGACCTATGGCGTCCCCCCCCTCTTCCTTTCCGGCGCGGCGGCCAACCTCGTCGTCGGCGCCCCTCTCTCCGCGGTCCTGCTGGGGGGGGCTTCGGTGGCCCTCTACCTGATCGGGGCCGCCAGCCTGCGGGAGGTGGTGGGCCGGGAACGGATGACCCGCAACCTGGTGCAGGCCCAGCAGATCGGACGGCTCGGCTGCTGGGAATGGAACATCACCGGCGGCGAGCTCTTCTGGACCGACGAGGCCGACCGGATCTTCGGCTTTCGCTCCTTCGACATGCGGGGGGACATCGACCTTCTCCTGCAGGCGATCCACCCCGACGACCGGGAGCGGTTCAACGAATCGCTCCGACGGACCGCCGCCACCGGCGAAAGCCTCGACCTGCTCCACCGGACCATCGGCCGTCAGGGGGTGGTCCGCTACGTCCACACCCGGGCCGAGGCGATTATCGACCGACGGACGCTCGCGCCGGTGGCGGTCACCGGCGCCGTCCACGACATCTCCAGCCGGGTTCACGAGGTGGAAAAGCTGCGGCTCCACGCGGCGGTCTTCGAGAACACCTCGGAAGGGATCCTGATCATGGACCGGTACGGCGTCATCGAGGCGGTCAACCCGGCCTTCCTGAAGATGACCGGCCACACGAAGCGGGAGCTGCTGGGGGGAAAGCCGGGGGCCTTGCTGGAGAAGGGGAGGGGGAACGAGTCGTTCTACCACCCCCTGTGGGAGCGGGTCCTGCGGGAAGGCTGTTTCCGGGGAGAGGTGGCGACCCTGCGCAAGGACGGGACCATCGTTCCCACCGATCTCTACGTCAACACGGTCCTCGACTGGGACGGCTCCCCCCTGCGGTTCGTGGCGATCTACACCGACATCACCGCCCGCAAGGAATACGAGGAGAACCTGAAACGGCTCCTGGTCACCGACCCGCTGACCGGCGTGGCCAACCGGCGGGCCTACGACGAGCAGATGGACGAGGAGTGGCGCCGGGGAATCCGCCACCGGACGGAACTGTGCCTTCTGATGATCGACATCGACCATTTCAAGACTTTCAACGACACCTTCGGCCATCAGGAGGGGGATCGGTGTCTCCGGCTGGTGGCCCAGTCGATCAGGAGCGTGGTCAACCGGGCGGGCGATCTGGTGGCCCGCTACGGGGGGGAGGAGTTCGGCGTCATCCTGCCGGAGACCTCGCTGGCAGAAGGCGCCGCCATCGCCGAAAAGATGCGGGAGGCGGTGGCCCACGATCCCCAAGGGGTCGCCTTCGAGCGGTGGAACCGGCAGGTGACCGTCTCCATCGGAGTGGCGGCAGTCGTCCCGACCATGGACTACTCCCCCTCCTTCCTCATCGGGCGGGCCGACATCGCCCTCTACCGGGCCAAAAGCGACGGGCGCAACCGGGTTGTCACGACCGAAATGACGGAACACAGGCAAGAATAGCGCCTCCGTTCACTGTCACTCTTCCCCATAATCCTCCAGCCGCCGGGCGGCGTAGTCGGCCAGGCGGCTCGACCGGTCAAGGGAGAGATACCGGCGCCAGACGGCCGCTGCGGCCTCCTTGTCCCCCATCCGCTCGTGGCAGATCCCCTGCATGAAGAGGGACGAACCCTCGCCCGACAAGGCCTCCGTGTGCCGGGCGAAATCGGCCAGCGCTTCGTCGTACTCCCGCAAGGCGTACCGGGCCCGCCCACGTACTTGCCACGCCTGCGGCTCCCCCGGTTTTATGGCCATGGCCCCTTCGGCCAGAGGGATCGCCTCCGCCGGGCGCTTTTGCGCCAGCGTCAGCCGGGCGGACAACAGATGGAGGGCATAGTCGTCCGGCGCCCGCCTGATGCCAAGGGCAAAATGGATCGCGGCGTCGTCGAACCGCCCCTCCCGCAGCGCCCGCTCCCCCTTCTGCCCCTCCACGATGGCGCCACGACGGCGGCGCAGAAGAGCGGTGGCTTCCATGTACCGTTCACGGAGGTGGAGGGGGGGTTCCTTCGACGGGTACCGTTTCGCCTCCCGCCGGGCGCGGGCGTACCGCTCGTCGCTCATCGGGTGGGTGGCGAAGAGGGTCGTCACCAGATCGGGACGGGCGCCGCTGGTGTCCCGGAGCCGCCCCAGCAAATCGACCATGCCGGTGGCCGGATAGCCCGCCGCCGTCATGTAGGCGATGCCGAGGGCGTCGGCCTGCCGCTCGTCCTCCCGGGAGTAGCGGGCCAGCAGGAGCCCCGCTCCCAGCCCCCCGAGGCCGTAGGCCATGTCGGTCAGATCGTCGGCGCCGGGGACGATCACCTCCAGCAGCCCCGCCGCCCCCTCCACCACCATCCGTGCCACCCGCCCCGCCGACATCCGGGCCGCCGCGTGGCGGGCGTTCACGTGGCCGGTCTCGTGCCCCAACAGGGCGGCCAGCTCGGCCTCGGACGACAGCTCCAGCAGCATCCCCCGGGTGACCCCCACCGATCCGGCGGGGAAGGCGTAGGCGTTGACGTAAAGGGCGTCGACCGGGGTGAACGACCAGGGGAGGTCGCGGCGTTGGCTCGTGGAGGCCACGGCGGCGCCGACGGCCCCCACATAGGCGACCAGCGCCGGGTCGTCGATCGCCCCGTAGTCGGCGGAAAGCTGGATCGGCGCGCGAAGCCGGTCGAGCTCCCGTTCTTCGTCGGGGGTGACCAGCATCAGCTCCCCCCGTCCCGACACCGGGTTGCTGGCGCATCCGGCGATCCCGACGGCCCAGAGGGCCACGGTTCCCCGCAGGAACCGGCGACGGTCGAGGGGAGGGTCGGCAGGCATCGGCGCTCCTGGGGGAATGGGATTGCCTTTATTCTATCCGAAGGGGGGGAAGCGAATCTTTTCGACGCCCTGCGGGTCGCAACCGGTTCAGAATCACCGCGATCCCTTCCTGTCGGCCATTTGACCGCATTTTGCCCGCCCCCTTTCCCTTGACCGGCTGTGGATAACTGCTACAATCCCTCTTTTCGTTCTACCCGAAATCTCTGGTGGTCATGCCCGATCGACGTCTCTGGGACGAGTGTCAACGTGCGCTCAAGGAGCGGCTCAACCCGCACAACTACGAATCGTGGATCGACCCGATCGAGTGTCTGGCCTTCACCGGCAAAGAGGTGACCCTCGCCGTCCCCTCCTCCTTCTTCATCGAGTGGATCAACGAGCATTACCGGGACCAGATCGAGTCGATCCTGACCGACATGACCGGCGGCCCGGTGTCGATCGCTTTCCTCGTTTCGAAAGGGGAGGTGAAGAGCCCCCCCGAGCCGAAGGCGAAAGGGAAAGCCCCCGCCCCGACAAAGGAGGAGCGGACGCTGACCCTGGCCGCCGCCCGGGAGCGGGCCCACCTGAACGAGAAGTACACCTTCGACAGTTTCGTGGTCGGCAAGTCCAACGAGTTCTGCCACGCCTCGGCCAAGGCGGTCGCCTCGAAACTGGGGCAGACCTACAACCCCCTCTTTCTCTACGGTGGGGTCGGGCTCGGGAAGACCCACCTGATGCAGGCCATCGGCAACGCCGCCATCGAGAAAAATCCCGAGGCCAACGTCCTCTATATCAGCAGCGAAAAATTCGTCAATGACCTGATCACCGCCATCCAGCGGGGGTCGATGACCGCTTTCCGGAAGCGGTACCGGAGCCTCGACGTGCTGCTGGTGGACGATATCCAGTTCATCGGCGGCAAGGAGCGGACGCAGGAGGAGTTCTTCCACACTTTCAACGCCCTTTTCGACGCGAAAAAGCAGATCGTCATCAGCTCCGACAAGTTCCCCAAGGAGATCACCAAGCTGGAGGAGCGGCTCCGCAGCCGGTTCGCCTGGGGGTTGATCTCCGACATCCAGCCGCCGGAGCTGGAGATCAAGATCGCCATCGTCAAAAAGATCGCCCGCAACAATTCCTTCGTCGTCGACGACGAGGTGGCCACGTTCCTGGCCGGAAAGATCAAGAGCAACATCCGGGAGCTGGAAGGGGTCCTGGCCCGGGTCATGGCCTACGCCTCGCTGACGGGGCGCTCCATCGACGTCGACATGGCCCACGAGACCCTGAAGGGGATCTACGACGACGCCCACCGGTCGCTCGACATCAAGCAGATTCAAAAGGTGGTGTGCGACGTCTTCAAGGTGAAACTGGCCGACATGAAAAGCAAGTCGCGCAAGAAGACGATCACCATTCCCCGCCATGTGGCGGCCTACCTCTGCCGGGAATACACCACCGCATCCCTACCGGAAATCGGCCGGGCCTTCGGCGGACGGGATCATACGACGGTTCTCCACTCCTGCGAGAAGATCAAGGGGGATATGGAGACCAATACCAGCCTTTACAACCAGATCACCGAAATAAAACGGGAGCTGGATCTGTAGGAAACCCTGTGGAAGGGGCGGGGGGGAACGGTGGGAAACCCCCCGGTCATGGCGCCCCTGGGGAAAACGGGGGAAAGCGGGGACAAAGGATGGAAAAGATAACTTCCTTTTGATACAATGGTTTAGTTTACCTTTCCCCAGAGTTGTTCTCTCTACGGCTACTGCGAAGGTCTTTATATACATATGGAAGAACAGAATAAGAACCGCGAGGAATATGGGGCCGATTCCATAAAAATCCTCGAAGGGCTCGACGCGGTCCGCAAACGCCCCGCCATGTACATTGGGGACACCACCACCCGGGGTCTTCATCATCTGGTCTACGAAGTGGTCGACAACTCCGTCGACGAGGCGATGGCCGGCCACTGCAAAAACATCACCGTCACGCTGCATATCGACAACTCCGCCACCGTCACCGACGACGGCCGGGGAATCCCGGTCGGCATGCACGAGACCGGCAGGTCGGCGGCGGAGGTGGTGCTGACCACGCTGCACGCCGGCGGCAAGTTCGAGAAGAACGCCTACAAGGTCTCCGGCGGCCTGCACGGGGTCGGCGTCTCGGTGGTCAACGCCCTGTCGGACACCTTCGAAATCGAAATCCGCCGCGAAGGGAAGGTCTGGGCCCAGTCGTACCGGAAAGGGGTTCCGCAAAACACCCTGGCGCCCATCGCCGACGCCACCGGCACCGGCACGAAAATCACCTTCAAGCCGGACGGAACCGTCTTCGCCGACACCGAGTTCAACTTCGACTATCTGTCGGAGCGGCTGCGGGAGCTGTCGTACCTGAACCGTGGGATCCGGATCGTCATCGCCGACGAACGGACCGACAAATCGCGCGAGTTCTACTACGAGGGGGGGATCGTCTCCTTCATCGACTACCTGAACCAGAACAAGAATCCCCTCTTCGCCCCGCCGATCTACATCGAGGCGGAAAAGGACGGGATGGCCATGGAGATCGCCTTCGTCTACAACGACAGCTACAAGGAAGACGTCTTCTCCTTCGCCAACAACATCCACACCCGGGAAGGGGGAACCCACCTCTCCGGATTCCGGACGGCGTTGACCCGCACCATCAACGCCTACGCCGCCGCCAACAACATCATCAAGGGGGACACCACCATCAGTGGCGACGACGTCCGCGAGGGGCTCTCGGCGGTGGTGACGGTGAAGATTCCCGAACCCCTCTTCGAAGGGCAGACCAAAACGAAGCTGGGGAACTCGGAGGCGCAAAGTTTTGTCCAACAGGTGGTCAACGCCAAACTGGCCGAATGGTTCGAAGAGCATCCCCGTGAAGGACGGATCATCGTCCAGAAGTCGATCATGGCCTCCCAGGCGCGGGAGGCGGCCAAACGGGCCCGCGACCTGACCCGTCGCAAGGGGGCGCTGGAATCGTCCATGCTTCCGGGGAAACTGGCCGACTGCCAGGAGAAAGACCCGGCCCTGTGCGAACTGTTCCTCGTCGAGGGGGACTCGGCGGGGGGCTCGGCCAAACAGGGGCGGGACCGGAAATATCAGGCGATCCTGCCGTTGAAAGGAAAAATCCTCAACGTCGAAAAGGCCCGGCTCGACAAGATGCTGGCCAACCAGGAGATCAGAAACCTCCTGACCGCCATGGGGGCCGGTATCGGCAAGGACGATTTCGACATCGGGAAGTTGCGCTACCACAAAATCGTCATCATGACCGACGCCGACGTCGACGGGTCGCACATCCGCACGCTGCTGCTGACTCTCTTCTACCGCCATATGGAGGAGATCATCCGGCGGGGGTATCTGTACATCGCGCTTCCCCCCCTCTACAAGGTGAGCCGGGGAAAGCGGGAGAAATACATCAAGAACGACGGCGATCTGGACGGTTACCTGTTGGAGTCGGGCCTGACCGGGCGGCGCCTGACCGTCGGCGAGGGGGAGAACGCCCAGTCGCTGGACGGGACCGTGTTGATCAACGTGGTCTACAAGATGATCGAGCGGCGGAAGATGAAAGAACGGCTCGCCCGGCGGGGCTATCCGGCCGAGGTGATCGAGGCTATGTTGCAGGCCAACGTCGCCACCAAAGAATTCTTCATCGAGCGGGAGAACCTGGCCCGGCTGGCGGAGACCCTGAAAGACGCCGACCACGAGAGCGACCTGCGGGACGATCCGGGGCACGGCGGTTTCTCGCTGCAATGGTTCGACAAGCGGGCCGGGGTCCGGCGCAACGTCAACTGGGATCTGGTCCTGACGGTGGAGTACCAGCGGCTCCTGTCGCTGGGACAGCAGCTCGACCTCTACCGGAATCCCCCTTTCCTCCTCTCCGACGACAAGGGGCGCGAGGAGCGGTACGGGTCGGAAAGCGAACTGGTCGACGCCATCCTGAAAAACTCGAAAGAGGGGATCGCCATCCAGCGGTACAAGGGGCTTGGCGAAATGAACGCCGAGCAGCTCTGGGAGACCACCATGAACCCCGACACGCGAACCATGCAGCAGGTCAGGATCGACGACGCTGTGGAGGCCGACGCCATCTTCACCCTCCTGATGGGAGAGCTGGTGGAGCCCCGCCGGGAGTTCATCCAGACCCATGCGCTGGAAGTCCGCCAGCTCGACGTCTGAACGGAACCGCGCGTGAGCCGAAACGACGTCCCCTTTCTCTCGGTTCCGGCCGCCCTGCTCGACCTCCATCTGAAAGACGCCGTCGACCGGGGCCTGAACCTGGAGGTCCACGCCTTCTGGCGGGAGTTGGAGGACTTCCCGGCGGAGACGCTGGCCGCCATCGACGCCGCCCGGGGGGAGGGGATGCGCGTGTCGCTGCACGCCCCCTTCATCGACATGGCCCCCGGCGCCGACGATCCGCTGATGCGGGAGGCGACGCTGGCCCGCTTCGCCCAGGCGGCGCTGCTGGCCCGGCGGCTTGGCGCGGTCTCCGTGGTGGTCCACCCCGGCTGGGACCGGCGCCGCTACTGGGGGGACGACGACGGCTACGTCACACGGGCCGCGGCGACCTTCTCCACCCTCATGGAGCTGACCGAGCCGGTGGGCTGCACGGTGGCGCTGGAGAACATCTACGAGTGCGAACCGACCCTCCTGCGACGGGTCATCGACGCCGTGGGGCATCCCCGGTTCGGCCACTGTTTCGACGCGCAGCATTTCAACCTCTTCGGGCGCGGCTACGGGGTTGAACGGTGGCTCGACGTCCTGGGTGACTCCATCGTCCATCTCCATCTCCACAACAACGACGGGACCGACGACCAGCATCAGGGGATGCGGTCGGGGACGTTCGACTACGAACTCTTCTTCCCTCTCCTGGCCCGCCACCGGATCGACCCGATGATGACCATCGAACCCCACCATATTCCCGGCGTCGACGAGTCGCTCTCGTACCTGCGCCAACTGAGGGGCGCCGTCGCATGAAGGGGCTTCTCTTCGCCGTCGCCCTCCTCCTTGCGGTCCCTCCGGGCGACGTCCGCCCGGAGGTCGATACCGGGCCGGGAGGATTCCTCGACCGGCTCTTCAACCCTGCGGGAAAGGGGGATTACCCTCTGCCCGACCGCCCGTCGCTTTTGGTCATCCTCGATCCTGGCCACGGCGGGGATGATGTCGGCGCCCGCAACCCCGGACAACCGGCGGAAAAAGAGCTCGCCCTTCGGCTTGCCCGACTGATAAAACAGCGGCTGGAAAAGGACGGGGAAATCCGCGCGCTTCTGACCCGTGAGGAGGACACGTTCCTTACCCCGGTAGAGCGGCTTGAAATCGCCAACGGCCAAGGCGCCCTGCTTTATCTTTCCCTCCATGCGACCGGCGATGGTGGGGCGTCGCTCCTGTTCGTCAACGCCCCCCAAAAACCGGCAGATCCCTCTGCGGCGGGAGAGTGGCGCTACCAGAACAACCGCCATGACGCCGCCAACCGCCGGTTCGCCGCCGATCTGACCGCAGCCCTAAAGAAGCGTGACGGCGGCGCGCCGGAGATCCGCACCGTCGCCACTCCCCGGCTCTTTCTGGGGGGCGCCAACCTCCCGGCGGTGATGGGGGAGGTGATCGACCTGGCCGCCGCCGACGAGGAGCAAAACCGTCTGGCCGACGCGGTGGCCGACGCGATTCGAAAAAGCGCCCGCCGGGAGTCCAGCGGTGTCCGGTAAAGGGAAATGGATCGGACTGGCGACGGTCGGCCTGCTGGCCGGCGTGGTCATCGCCCTGTCGCTCGTCAACCAGCGGGAAGAGACGTCGGCCGCCCCCCCCGCAACGGCGACCGAGGCGGCTTCTTTCGAGGCGACCCTCTACCTCCCCGACGCGACGTTGACCCTCCTGATCCCGGTCAGGGAGACCGTGCAAGGGGGGGTGGGGATCGACCAACAGCTCCGGCAGGTAGTGACGGCGGTGGTCGATCCGATCCGTTCGAAGGGCCTTTTCCCCGAAGGAATGCCCCCGCCGCAGATCGTCCTCTACGAATCGACGCTGGTCCTCGGCTACGACCCGTCGTTTCGCCCCCGGTTCGGCGGCGGCGCCCTGCGGGAGCTTCTGGCCGTCGACGCCCTGGTCAATAGTCTTGTGGCGACCTTTGAGACGGTGAAGCAGGTGCGGATCGTCATGCCGGGAGAGGACGAGCGCTTCGTCAGCCATGTGGACGTATCCCACCCCTTCGTCTACAACCCGCAGTTCGTGGCCGAACCGGCCACCGGAGGCGTGCAGTGACCGACCGGCGTCCCATCGGCGTTTTCGATTCCGGCATCGGCGGGCTGACGGTGGTGAAAGCCATCCGCGACCGGCTCCCGAACGAGTCGATCCTTTATCTGGGCGATACCGCCCGGGTCCCCTACGGGACGAAATCGAAAGAGACGGTGGTCCGCTACTCGGTCAACGCCGCCGAGGCTCTTCTGTCGCGGGGGGTGAAGATGCTGGTCATCGCCTGTAACACCGCCTCCGCCTCCGCGTTGCCGGAGGTGATCGACCACGCGGGTGGAGTCCCGGTCATCGGCGTGGTGGAAGGGGGTGTCGCCGCCGCGTTGAAAGCCACCGACGGACGAGTCGGCGTCATCGGCACCGAATCGACGGTCCGCTCCGGCGCCTATGAAAAAGGGATCGACGCAGGGAGAAAAGGGATCACCGTCGTCTCACGCCCCTGCCCGTTGTTCGTCGGGCTGGCGGAAGAGGGGTGGAGCGACAACGAGGTGGCGCTGGCCACGGCCCACCGCTATCTGGACGGGCTGACGGGGCAGATCGATACGCTGGTGTTGGGCTGTACCCACTACCCGGTGTTGAAACCGGTCATCGCAAAGGTGATGGGGCCGGGCGTGAAGCTCATCGACTCCGGCGAGGAGACGGCCCAAGTGGTGGAGAGGCGTCTGGCCGAATACGGCCTTGCCACCACCGCCGACCGGGCGGGACGGGTGGAATGTCTCGTCACCGATTCCCCCGAACGGTCGCTGGCCCTGGCCCGGCGGTTGTTGGGAGCGGAGGTCGCCATCGACTCCTGCTCTCTTATCGACATCTCCCCCTTCGCCGGGTAGACGAAACTGCGCAAAAAACCCGGCCCGCCGAAGCGGACCGGGTGTTCCTGTTCGTCCGGGTCGCGGTCAGAATATGATCGGCTGACAACTGTTGAAGATCAGGCCGTTCTCACCGGTGAAGGTGATGATGACATCCGGACACTCGGGATAGCCTTGCATTTTGCTGCCGGTGGAATAGAGACCGCTGGTCGTCCCGTCGGCGCCGACCGCCATGATGGTGTAATAGTAGGTCGTCCGGTTGGTCAGGCCGCTGTGGAGCCAACGGATCGGATCGCCGGGGTTGATGGTGAAGTCTTCGCAGGTGACGCCGCTCTCCCCGGTGGAGGCGAAGGGGCTGGTGGACCAGCAGACCCTGAAGGTCGTCTCCGGGCGTTTGTCGGCGCAGACGATGGCGTTGCTGTGACTCCCCGACCGGACGGCGCAACCCGAGAGGGCCGACGGGGTGGTCCGGGTGAGAAGGAGATTCCACCCCTCCCCGGTGAGGGCCGACGGGGTGACCGCCGGGCGCTGGTAGAGGGAGAAGGTGTGCTCCGTGAACACTTCGAGATTCATGGCCAACGGCGCCGCGCCGCAGGCGCCGCTGGCGACGATGGCGCCGCTGCCGTCGGTGGCTTCCACGAAATACTCCCACCCCGCCGTGTCGGCGCAGCCGATCCGCATGCTTCCCTGCGTGTCGCTGGCGCCGGTGTCGTCGCCGGGAGTGAGGGTGAACGAGGGATCGCCAGGGG
>JADGCD010000297.1 GCA_015229165.1 Nitrospinota bacterium
TCGGGGGAGCGCAGATGCTCGTCCCGCTTCTCCACCCCGGTGTCCAGCGACGCCGCCTGAATGGTCGCAGTCGCGCCGACCAGCTCGTTCCGGTCGGTCAGGGTGAAGGAGCCTTCGTACTGCTTGAACTCCCCCTTCACGCTGGAGATGACCATGTGCGTGACGGAAAAGCCGATCCGTGCGTGGGTGTTGTCCACCACGAAGGTCCGGTCTGCGGCGAACGCCGGAGCGGCCAGAGCAAAGGCGAGCAAGAGGGCCAAAGCCCCAACGGTGTTAAAAAATTTCACGGTCGGTCTCCTGAGGTGATGTCGTACCGTGTAAGAGACACCCGAAACCGGTCGCTGTCAACCCCTACAGCAGGTCCGTCCGTCCCCGGCGTTTCAGTTCGTCCACCACGTTCTTGACCAACTGCGCCTTCTCCTTGTGGACCACGAGGATCGCGTCGGGGGTCTCGACCACCACCACGTCATCGACCCCCACCACGGCGATCAGCCGCTTGTCGGAGCGGGCGAGAACGCCGGTCGATTCGATAGCGATAAGCTCCCCCTCGCTCCGGTTGCCGTTGGCGTCGGGCGCCAGAAGATCGTAGAGCGACCGCCACGAGCCGACGTCGTTCCACCCCGGATCGGCGGGGGCGACGACGACGCTCCCCTCGGCGGCAGCCTTTTCCATGACGCCGTAGTCGATCGACTCCGACGGCAGGGTGGGGTAGACCTTCGCCATCACGTCGTCGAACGCAGGCGTGCCGATGGCGTCCGCCAGCGGGGCGATGGCTTTCATCAGGTCAGGCATGTGGCGCTCGATCATGGTGAGGATCGTCGTCGCCTTCCAGAAAAACATCCCGGCGTTCCAGAGATAGGCGCCGCTGGCGACATACTCTTCCGCCGTGGGGAGGTCGGGCTTCTCGCGGAACGCCTCCACGGCGAAGAGGCCGTTGGCAAGCGCGGCGCCCTTTTGGATGTAGCCGTAGCCGGTCTCGGCGAAGGCCGGTTCGATGCCGATGGTGACGAGCCGGTCGGGATGGCGGTCAAGGAACGTTGCGACGTTGTTCACCACGGCGATCAGTTTCGCCGGGTCGGTGATGACATGGTCCGCCGGGAAGACCGCCATGATCCCCTCCGGGTCGCGCTTGGCCACCACGGCGGCGGCCAGGGCCACGCAAGGCGCCGTGTTCCGCCCCGTCGGTTCGGCCAGGATGTTGGCGGCGGGGAGCTCCGGGATCTGCGTGCGGATGTCGGCCACGTGCGACGCGCCGGTGACGATGATCGACCGTTCGGCGGGGCAGAGGTCGCCGAGCCTCGTCACCGTCTGGCGGATCATCGACTCGTTCGACCCGATGGCCAAGAGCTGCTTGGGACGCGCCTCCCGGGAGGCGGGCCAGAATCTCGTCCCTTTTCCCCCCGCCATAATCACGCTGTAGACGTTGCTCATTGCGCAAACCTTACTTGATAAAGAGCATCGTCGCCGCCCCGGCGGCGAAGCAGTACCAGGCGAACCACGACAGGCGCCCCTTCTTCACGATGGCCACGAGGAACGCAAGGCAGAGGTAGCCGACGATCATCGCCGCGAAAAAGCCGATGGCGAACGACACCGGGTCGGCGTTGACCTCCGGTTCGAACTTCAGGATCAACGCCCCGGTGATGGCCGGAAGCGACAGCAGGAACGAGAAACGGGCCGCCGTGGCCCGGTCGATCCCCAGCAGCAGCGCCGCCGCGATGGTCGATCCGGAGCGGCTGATGCCCGGCGTGATGGCGATCCCCTGCACGACGCCGATGGCCACCGCCTCCCACCAGCGGATCCGCATCTCCGTGCGCCCCTCGTCTTTCGCGTAGCGGGTGGCCAGCAGGATCAGCCCGGTGACGATCAGCATCGCCCCGGTCCGGGCGGGAGAGCCGAACAGCGCCTCGAACTCGTCCTTGAACCCGACGCCGATGATCCCGGTGGGGATGGTCCCGAAGAGGATCAGCGTCCAGAGACGGACCCCTTCGTTGGTTTGATAGAGGGTTTTGTACGACGTTCCGGCGGCCAATGCCTTCGCCCCGGCCGTCACGTCGGCCACCGAAGCCAGAAGCTCTTTCCGGTAGAACCAGACCACCGCCACCAGCGTGCCGGTGTGCAGCACGATGTCGAAGAGCAGCATCGGGTCTTCCATGCCGAAGAGGGCCTGGAAGATCACCAGATGGCCCGAGCTGCTCACCGGCAGGTATTCGGTGATCCCCTGCACTACGCCGAGGACGAACGCTTCCAGCCAACCGATCATGGGGAGAATCCTTGTCCGAGAGGTGAATCGAAAGCGCCACGATACCGTAGCCGCGCCCGCCGTACAAGCGGCCTCAAGTCCGTCATCGCAAACATCCCCCTCCCGTTCGACTTCCTCCCCTTCTGCGGCGCCTGGCGTATCGGCGGGGGCCGATCCCGCCTAACCTGCGAAACGTGTCGGACGGACACC
>JADGCD010000298.1 GCA_015229165.1 Nitrospinota bacterium
GCTCTCCCCAACAGCCGCATCATGATCCACCAGCCCTCCGGCGGCTATCAGGGGCAGGCCTCCGACATCGAGATCCACGCCCGCGAGACCCGCAAGATCAAGGACCGGCTCAACGAAGTGCTGGCGAAAGCCTGCGGCAAGGAGCCTGCGCAGGTGGAGAAAGACTCCGACCGGGACAACTTCATGTCGGCCGACGAGGCCAAGGCCTACGGCCTCGTGGACGAAGTTATCGCCTCCCGCCCCGAGAACGTGGGGGGAGCCAAGGAGAAGAAGGGGGAATGACCGCCCGTTCCGGCGAACGCCGGGGGGATGTCCGACCAACCTTGAAGGGAGCCGCTGACCATGGGTGACAAGAAACAGGACGCGAACAAGACGCCGTTGCGCTGCTCCTTCTGCGGCAAAGAGCAGACCGAGGTCAAGAAACTCATCGCAGGCCCCACGGTCTACATCTGCGACGAGTGCATCGACCTGTGCAACGAGATCATCATGGAGGAGTGGAACCAGGAAAAGGGCTCCGACTCCACCCGCATCCCCAAACCGGCCGAAATCTCCGCCTCGCTGGACGAATACGTCATCGGGCAGGAGCGGGCCAAGCGGGTGCTGGCCGTGGCGGTCTACAACCACTACAAGCGGATCGAGGCCAACCTGACCTCCTCCGAGGTGGAGCTGCAAAAGAGCAACGTGCTGCTCATCGGCCCCACCGGCTCCGGCAAGACCCTGCTGGCCCAGACGCTGGCGCGCCTCCTCAACGTCCCCTTCACCATCGTCGACGCCACCACCCTCACCGAGGCCGGCTACGTCGGCGAAGACGTGGAGAACATCATCCTGCGCCTCTGCCAGGCCGCCGATTTCGACATCGAGCGGGTGGAGAAGCGCTCTCGGGCGCCGTTGGTGCGAAAGGGGGACATCTACATCGACGAGATCGACAAGATCAGCCGCAAGTCGGAGAACCCCTCCATCACCCGGGACGTCTCCGGCGAAGGGGTCCAGCAGGCGCTGCTCAAGATCATCGAGGGGACCATCGCCAGCGTCCCGCCCCAGGGGGGGAGAAAGCATCCCCACCAGGAGTTCATGCAGATCGACACCAGCAACATCCTGTTCATCTGCGGCGGCGCCTTCGTGGGGCTCGACCGGATCATCGAACAGCGGGTCGGCAAGAAGAGCATGGGCTTCGGCGCCAAGCTCAAGGAGATCAAGGAGCGCAACTCCGCCGAGATTCTTGAGCAGATTCAGCCCGAAGACCTGCTCAAGTTCGGCCTGATCCCCGAGTTCATCGGCCGGATGCCGGTCATCGCCACCCTCACCGACCTCGACGAAGAGGCGATGGTCAAGATTCTGACCGAGCCGAAAAACGCCCTCGTGAAGCAGTTCCAGAAGTTCCTCGAACTCGAGAAGGTCAAGCTCAAGTTCACCG
The DNA here is from genome assembly GCA_015229165.1 of Nitrospinota bacterium. Lineage (GTDB taxonomy): Bacteria > Nitrospinota_A > UBA7883 > UBA7883 > JADGGD01 > JADGCD01. Next base: position 1,415 of record JADGCD010000298.1, read on the forward strand.
ACGGCGCCCTGAAGGCGCTGGCCAAGGAAGCCACCCGGCGCAAGACCGGCGCCCGGGGCCTGCGGTCGATTCTCGAAGAGGTGATGCTCGACTCGATGTACGAACTCCCCTCCCGCCCGGAGGTGACCGAGTGCATCGTCAACGAAGAGGTGATCCTGAAACGGGAACGCCCCCTGCTCCTCTACGAAACCCGAGAGGAAAAAGAGAAGCAGGCCTCCTGACGCCAACCGGCCCGTTCGGCCCCCCGTCATCCGGCGGGGGGCTTTTTTTGCGGACCCGACATTGACGCCGGGGGGAGAACGGTCTTATTAATGAAAGAGCCCCGTGGCGGCGGAGAAGTATCCCCCCCGCGAACGGCGCCCGAACCGACTGAAAGGAACCCCCATGGCGCAGGCCGTGATCGACTGGAACCGTTCCCTCCCCCTGCTTCCCCTGCGGGACATCGTGGTTCTGCCCGGCGCCTCGGCCTCCCTGTTCGTCGGACGCCCCCGCTCCGTGGCCGCCCTCGAAAGCGCCTTCGCGGGAGAGCGGCGGATGATGCTGGCCACCCAGAAGCTGGCCACCGTCAACGACCCGGTCCCCGCCGACATCCATGACGTCGGTTGCGTCGCCCGGATCGTCCAGATCATGCGCCTCCCCGACGGCGCGGTGAAAGCCCTCGTCGAGGGGGAGGAACGGGCCCGCATCGAAGGCTACGTCGCCCGTGCGGAGGACGACTTCTTCGAAGTCCGGGTCGTCCCCCTGTTGACCGACACCCCGCCCGCCGCCGTCGTCCTGGCCCTGCGCCAGTCGGCGTTTCGTCTGGTGGAGCAACTGGCCCGGGTCAACGAGAACATCCCCGCCGAGCTGGTCGCCACGCTGGCGGGGACCGACGACCCCGGCCACTTCTGCGACCGGGCCGCCGCCAATCTGGTGGGGCGGGTGGAGCAGAAACAGGCCCTATTGGCCGCCGGTCCCCTGCGGGAGCGGCTGGAGCTTCTGGCCGACGCCCTGCAAGGGGAGATCGAAGTGGCCCAGATCGA
>JADGCD010000299.1 GCA_015229165.1 Nitrospinota bacterium
CCGCCGGTCGGCGGGGCGCTGGGCGATGAGGTGGTCGGGGAGCGGGAAATCGAAAAGGGAAAGGTCGGTCATTGAGCCGCGACGACGGGGGAGCCCTCCGCCATCAGGTGGACCGACGGGTCGAGCGGCTCCAACGAGACACCGGCGTAGAAGTGGGTCACGATCTCGTCGAAGGTGGCGCCCTTGAGGGCCATCCCCCGTGCGCTGAACTGGCTCATGCCGACGCCGTGGCCGAAGCCGTTTCCGACGAAGACGAACTGCCCCTTCTTGCGGGAGACGGAGAACCGGCTGGAGCGGAGCGTGGTCTGGCCGATCATCTCCCGGAACCGTCCGGCCGACATTTTGATCTCTCCCCGGTCATGGACGATCCGCAGGGTGGCGACCCGGCCCGACTTGGTGAACTTCGACGGATTGATGGAGCGGATGGCGCCGACCCGGATTCCCCGTTTGGCAAGCTGCTCGCGAATGTGCGATCCGCTGAGCCCGACGCGCCACCGGACAAAGGGGGCGCCCCCCTCGTGGTCGGCGACGGTGGAGACCAGATAGGGGCGGTCTTTGCCGTTCCACGCTTCGGAGAGGGTCGAGGTCCGTCCCCCGGCCGAGGAGTGGAAGAAAGTTTCGGCCACGGCGCCGTTGTAGAGGGCGACGATCCCGCCGGTCTCGGTGACGGCCTGGCGCACGAGGCCGCTCTCCCTTTCCAGCCCGCGATAGACCTGCGAGGCGACGGTGGCGCAGACGTCCCAGTCGGCGCCGCGGGGGCGGGTCATCTGGACGGCGACGTAGGAGCGGGAGGCCACCGCCTGGGCTTTCAGGCTCTCCAGCGGCCAAGTGGGGGACATCTCCACCCCGATGACCCCGGCGACATAGTCTTCCAGATCCACATGGTTGACCACCGCCAGCTCCCGGCCGTTGCGGACGATCCGCATTTCCCCCCGGTAGCTGCGCCCCTGGAAGCGCAGGGGAAGCTCGTCGGTGGAGAGGGTGACTTCGTTGACCGGCCAGGGGCGACCGTCCACGAGGAAACGTTCGGCGGTGGCGACCACGGTCACCGGGCCGTCGATGACCAGCGTCTCTTCTCCCACTTCAACGATGATCGGGGTATAGGCGGTGACGGTGGCCTGCGGTTCGGAGGTGACCAGCGCCACCCGGACGGTGGCGGCAAGGGCGGCGGAAGGGGAGAAAAAGAGCGTCGTCAGCAGGGCGACGGCAAAAAACCGCATCATTCTTTCCCTTCGGGGATTGAGGCGTTGTACTCGTGGAGCTTGTTGCGAAGCGTCCGGATGGAGATGCCGAGCAGGTCGGCGGCTTTGGTGCGGTTCCAGTTTACATGATCCAGCGTCCGCATGATCAACTTTTGTTCCATCTCCGCCACGGTGCCGCCGGGGGCGGCCAGCGCGCCGCTCTCTTCGGCGGGGGCCGTCGGCGCTACGCCCTGCCCGAGGGGGGGGAGCATCAGGTCGGGCACGTCGATCCGGTCCCCCCGGGCCAGCAGGGTGGCCCGCTCCATGACGTTTTCCATCTCCCGGACGTTGCCGCGCCACGCATGCCCCTTCAACACCGCCATGGCCGCCGGGGTCAGCCCTTCGATGGCTTTTCCCATGATGCCGTTGAACTTGCGGATGAAGAAGTCGGCCAGCACCGGGACGTCCCCCGTCCGTTCCCGCAGCGGGGGGAGGGTGAGGGGAATGACGTTGAGCCGGAAGTAGAGATCCTCCCGGAAGGCGCCCTCGGCCACCGCCTTTTCGATGTTGCGGTTGGTGGTGGCGATGACCCGGATGTCCAGCGGCACCGGATCGCGCCCGCCGATCCGGTCGATCTCCCCCTCCTGCAGGGCGCGCAGCAGTTTGGCCTGCAGCGTCGCCTCCATCTCGGTCACTTCGTCCAGCAGGATGGTGCCGCCGTCGGCCATCTCGAACTTGCCGATCTTGCGGGCGATGGCGCCGGTGAAGGAGCCTTTTTCGTGGCCGAACAGCTCCGACTCCAGCAGCGCCTCAGGTAGGGCGGCGCAGTTGACCGCCACGAAGGGGCGGTCCCGCCGGTCCGACTGTTCGTGGATGAACCGGGCGACCAGTTCCTTGCCGGTTCCCGACTCCCCGTGGACCAGCACCGTCGACCGGGAGGGCGCCACCCGGCGGGCGATGTCCAGCGCCCGTTTCATCGCCTCGTTCTCGGTGACGATGAGGCGGCTCTTTGTGGGGCGGGCGGCGGCCAAGGGGCGGGGCGCCGGGGCGCCTTCGCCGAAGAGACGGACCATAAGGTCGTCCAGCGCGTCGGCGACCTGCTGGTCCTCAACGACACGCAGGTCATCCCGGCGCGGCTGCGCGCACGGCGCGCCAGCGGGGGCTCCGTCGAGATCGTGCATGCCCGTTCGCTTGGCGGCGGACGGTACGAGGCGATGATGCGCCCCATGGCC
>JADGCD010000300.1 GCA_015229165.1 Nitrospinota bacterium
GTTCATTCCGTCAAAAGGAGTTGTTATGAAACTGGCTCAAGAGTTCAAGGAATTCGCCGCCCGAGGAAATGTCATCGACATGGCCGTCGGCGTCATCATCGGCGGCGCGTTCGGCAAGATCGTCAGTTCGCTGGTCAACGACATCATAATGCCCCCCGTCGGCCTGCTGATGGGGAATGTCGACTTCTCCGACCTTGCCATCACCCTCAAGGAGAAGAGCGCCGACACCGAGGCGGTGACCCTAAAGTATGGTCTCTTCATCAACACGGTTCTCGACTTCACTATTATCGCTTTTGCGATCTTTTTGTTGGTCAAACAGATCAACCGGATGAGGAGGGGGGCCGATGCGACGCAGGCCGAGGCCATCGCCGCGCCGCCGACGGTAAAGGAGTGTCCCCGTTGCGTCTCGTCGATCCCGCTCCGGGCGACCCGCTGCCCTCATTGCACGTCGGAGTTTTAAGAGAGCGTCGAGATAAGCGACGTTTCCCCCCGCGACGTCGGGCGGCCTGCGGCAATTGACCCCCGCGTGTATACAGCAAGCCCGATCATGAGATGGACTCGGAGTCTCAGGAGAGTCCGTTGAAGGGGGCGCCGACCTGCATCGCCGGGAAAAAGCCGACCACCCCCTTGATGACGGTTGTCTTGTAAGGGCTTCCTTCCCGCCAGTGGCGCGCATCGGGGGGGGGATTCGTGCGGTGGCGGTCGATGACCCGGAGCGCTATTCCTTGTCGCCGTCTTCGTCGGTCCCGTCGGTGTCGGGGGGGGTGAGGTCGAACGGGTCTTCACCGCTCTTGAGGGCGACGTATTTGACGAAGACGACCATGATTGCCAGGCTCATCAGCCCGCCGAGAGCGACACCGTAGTAGTAGCGGTCCGCGTGCCACACTTCGTCGCCCAGACGTATCTCCCCCCAGAACGAGGGGACAAACCAGAAGAGTCGCTCGTAGACGTCGGAGAAGGCGTAGACGAAAAAGATGAGCGTCGAAACATACTCGACGTAGGAGGGTTTTCTTCCCTTGAAGACAAGATAGACGAACCTGACCGGAATGATCATGGCGGCGAGGGACAACACTACAAGGACCAGGTCTTTCGTATCCATGCCGTCTCGTTTCCCGCTCCAAACCGGTTCGCCTTTGGCCGAACGTCGGCGGGATCCGTCCGGGAGCCCGCCATGACGTCCCACAGCCCGTCACTCTACGATACCGTCGATGCATTGGCAAGCCGGGGCCGCCCGACGCGACCATGCTCACTTGCTATCGACGGATGTCCGGGCGCAAGCCCGCCGTCTGTGCGGGCGACTCTTTCCGTTGCGTCGGGACGGGGGGAGCGGTAGTCTACCGGGAATATTCCCCGTTTCACTCCGTGGAGTTCCATGAACGAACTGACAGCCCACATCGCCGACATGTTCGAACATGGCGGACCGGTCATCTGGGTCATCTTCGCCGTCTCGCTGTACGGCATGGCGCTGGTCGGCGAGCGGTGGCTCCGGTACCGGAGCGCCGAGCGCGAGATCGCCGCCGCCCTCGGGGAGGGGGGGGACTGGAGCCATGCGCTGGTCGCGCCGCTGGCCGATGCGGGCCGGTCGCGCCATGACGGGGAAAGCCGCGAGGAACTGGCTGACCGGGTCCGCAACGCCTATGTTGAGCAGGCGGCGCAGATGGAGCTGCGGCTGGGGGCCATCTCGGTTATCGCCACGCTGTTGCCGATGCTGGGCATCCTCGGCACGGTGGTCGGGATGATCGCCGCCTTCAACGCCATCGCCCTGCACGGGACCGGCGACCCGAAAATCCTCGCCGACGGGGTCGCGCAGGCCCTCCTGACCACGGAAGCGGGGCTGATCACGTCGATTCCGCTTCTTTACCTGCATCAGCTTCTGGTCGACCGGGCCGACCGGATCGTCCGGCGGCTCGACGAGTGCGCGGCCCGCATTGTCCACCAGACGGCGCGGGAGTAGGGGATGTTCTACCGTCCCCGGTCGCGCAAGACGGCGCAGTTGAACATGACGCCGATGATCGACCTGATCTTCCTGCTGCTGATCTTTTTCATGGTGGCGACGGTCTTTCCGGAGAACGACGGCGTCGTCATCGAAAAGCCGAAAGCCGACACCGGCGCCCCGCTACGCAGCGACCATCTGCTGGTGGCGGTGACCGCCGACGGACAGTTTCGGCATGACGGCGCCGCAGTGGACCCTGAAGGGGTGGCCCTTCTCATCAGCCGGGAACTGGCGGCGAATCCTGGGATCACCCTTGTAGTCAAGGCCGACCGCCGGGCCGACACGGAGTATCTGGTGCGGCTTCTCGACATCGCCCGGGAGCAAGGGTTGACGCGCATGGCGCTGGCGACCGAGAAAACGGACGGGGCGGACGCGGCGCCATGACCGGCTCTGATCGATGGGGGAGGGCGGCCCTCCTT
>JADGCD010000301.1 GCA_015229165.1 Nitrospinota bacterium
GAGGATCAGCAGGTCGAAGGGCGTCTCCCGGAGGAGGTGGAGCCCGTCGGCGCCGGTGCGGGCGGTCCGGACATGGACGATCCCCAGTTGATTGAGGGCCATGGAGATCAGCGAGAGCATCATGGGGCTGTCGTCGACCACGGCGACCGTAGAGGCCGCAAAGGGGCTTTCGCCGGAGGGTTCGGGCATCGGATCGCTCGGGCTGTGAAAGCTTCATTCTATGCCCCGCCCGTTCTCTTGTCGATGTCGACCGGCGTGAAACACCCTCCCCGAATTCCCTCCTTGACGTCGGCATAGGTTGTTACAATGGAAAGGGGATTCTCTCAAGATCAGGGGTTTCGATGAGCCGTCCTGCGAGTCCGTTGCGCTTCTTTGTCATCATCATCTGCCTGGTGATACTGGCCGAGATGGTGGTGATGGTGGCGCTGGGCTATGCCTACCATCATGGGGAGTTGGAATTCCGCGCCGAAGCCTGGCTCGACGCCCTGATCCTCGGCGTCATCATCGCCCCCGCCCTTTACCTCTACCAGTACCGCCCCTCGCAGGAGGCGATCCGGGAGCTGGCCGACACGAACCGTGAGCTGGCGTTCTCCTCCACCCTCTACCAGTCGACCTTCCAGATGGCCGGGGCCGGCATCGCCCACGCCGATCTGGAGGGGCGGTTCCTGCGGGTCAACACCCAGTTTTGCGCCATCACCGGATACGCCGAGCGGGAGCTGCTTCTGATGCGGTTTCAGGACATCACCCACCCCGACGATCTGGAGGCCGATCTGTCTGCCGTCGAAATGCTCCGGTCGGGGAAGGTGGCCGACTTCGCCCTGGAAAAACGATATTTGCGCAAGGGGGGGGAGGTGGTCTGGGTGAGCCTGAACGTCACCCTGATGCGCGACCTGTCGGCGAACCCCTGGTTTTTCGTCGCCGTGGTGGAGGAGATCACCGAACGCAAGGAGCGGGAGTTCACCATGCTCCGCGCGCAATTGGAGGCGGAGCAGGCCAACCGGACCAAGGACGAGTTTCTGGCGCTGGTGGCCCACGACCTCAAGTCCCCCCTCTTCGCCATGACCGAACTGCTCAAGATCGTCCACGGGGAGCAGCGCAAGGTTCTCTCCGTGAAGAACAACGAACTGATGGGACACGCCATCAAGACCGGCGAACAGATGGTGGTGGCCATCAAGAAGCTCCTCGACCTCTCCCGGATCCAGCGGGGGGTTCTCGACCTCAGGATGGAGCAGGCCCCGCTGCGGGAGATCGTCGGCTATGCCCTCGGCAAGGCGGCGTTCGAGGGGGAGACCAAGCGGGTCCGGCTGGTCAACGAGGTGCCCGAAGAGGTCATGTTGCGGATCGACACCGACCTGCTGCTGGAGATCGTCTACAACCTGGTCTCCAACGGGGTGAAGTTCTCCCACCGGGGGGCGACGGTCCGGGTCGCCTACGACGCCGCCGGCCGCTGCCTGACGGTGGAGGACGAAGGAGTCGGCATCTCCCCGGACCAGATCGCCGACCTGTTCGAGGTCAAGAAAAAGGTCGTGGGCAAAGGGACCGCCGGGGAGAAGGGATTCGGCATCGGGCTCCCCTTCTGCAAGAAGGGGATGGAGATGATGGGGGGGGACATCCGGGTCGAGAGCGCGGAGGGGAAGGGGAGCCGGTTTCTGGTGACGTTTCCGGTGTCGGCCACCGGGGAGACGAACTGACTTCTACGGAGCGTCCAACAACGCCCGGGCCACCCGACGGGCGCCCTCGCCGTCCACCAGCCCCATCGTCCGCTCCCGCAACCTTCGCCGCGCCGGGGCGTCGTCCAGCAGGTCGACGATCGCGTCGGCCAGCGCCGCCGGGGCGATCTGGGCCGCCTCCCCCTCCCATTGCAGGAACTCCTCCGCCGCCAACGCCCGCAGGTGGGGCTTCTGGACCGGGGCGATGGTGAGCGCCAGCGTCGGCACGCCGAGACAGAACCGCTCCCAGGTGGAGACCCCCCCCGCGCCGACGGCCAGGTCGGCGTCGGCCAGCAGGGAGACCATGTCGTCCACGGCGTCGAACACCGCGACCCCTTCCATCCCCTTCGCCGCTGCGACGATCTCGTCGCGGCGGGGATTGGCCCCCCCGGCGACCAGCGCGACCGACAGATCGGCGCGCCGCAAACGGGCCAGCGCCGCAAGGGTCTTCACGGCGGCGCCCCGGTCATCCCCCCCGCCGAAGGAGACGACGATCCGGTAGGGGGGGGCGGCGCGGACCGGACGGTCGGGACGCCGGGCTGCGGCGAAGGCGGGGTCGATCAGGGCATAGGCCGGGCCGAAGAGGGTCCGGGTCATCCGGGGAACCCGCTTCGCATAGCGTCGGGCCGGGTCGGGAAAGAAGTTCTGGTCGAGCAGCAGGTCGGCCACATGGGGGGTGTCGGCCAGATCGTCGATGACCA
>JADGCD010000302.1 GCA_015229165.1 Nitrospinota bacterium
CGATGCCCCGGTGGAGGCGCCCGCCCCGGGGGTCCCGCCGGTGGAGCCCCCGGTGGCGGGGGCGGAGGGCGCCGTCGGGGTCGACGGCGCCGGGGCCGTCGGCATGACGGTCGCCTTGATCGCTTCGAGGCTCTGGAGAAGGGCCGGGCTCAGGGCGAAGGGCGCCAGCGGGGCGAGCCCTTCGAGAACGGTGGTTCCCATCCCCGGGTTGAGAAGGACGGTCCCCGGCTTGGCCCCCAGTCCCTTGACGAAGAGCTGTCCCTTGCTCCCCTTCAGCAGGAAGACCCCGGCGACGATCTTGCCGCTGTTGTCTTTCTTGGCTTCGATGACGTGGGGGGGGGTTCCGGCGATCCCGGCGATGGCCGCCTTGGTGGCGTACTCGATCTGGTCCTTGTTGGAGGTGCGGGAGAGGAACGACTTGATCCGCCCGAAAACCAGATTGAAGCTGTAGGCCAGCGCCCCCCGGTCGTCCTTGCGCAGGGTGGTCAGAACCAGGGTGGTCCTCTCGTCGACGATCATGGAGCCGCCGCTCTGGAGAAGCAGTTCCACCCGGCTCCCGGCGTCGGTGACGATCCGGTCGCCGTCGAAGAGTCGGGCGCCGACGGTGGTCGTCTCCTTCGCGTCGGGGATGGCGGCGTAGGAGTGGTGGGCGGTTCCGGTGACCCGGGTGACCTGGGCGAACATCTTTTGGGGCGCGGCGTACGACATGGCAGGCGCAAAAGCCATCGCCAACGCAAGGAAGAGAGCGACGTACCTGCTCATGGAAACCCCCTCGGTTTCTACCTTGATGTTGCGTCCAGTGTAGGACAAAAAGGACCGGGCGCCTACCCCCGATCGGTCAGGGGGTCATCCGCAGGGTGGTCATGTCGGCCAGCCGACGGTTGGCCAGCGCCGAGATTTCGGCGTCGGAATCGTTGGTCAACGGCTCCAGCAGCCCCTTCCCCTCCGCCCCCCCGAAGAGGGCCGCCGCCGCCACCACCTTGGCCCGAATACCCCGGTCGGGCGCCGCCGCCAACGCCTGCAAGTGGACCAGGGCTTCGTCGTTTCTGATCAGGGCCAGCGCCTCGGGGACGGCGAGGCGGATCTGCTTGTCCTCCAACGCCCGGACGACGAGCCCCACCGCGCGGGGATCACCCTGTCGTCCCAGGGCGATCAGCGCCCGCTCCCGGGTCCACCAGTCGTCGTCGCCCAACAGCCCCTGCAGGCCGTCGAAGGCGGCGGCGTAACGGACGTGGCAAAAATATTCGGCGCCGATGCGGCGGATATAGGGATCGTCTTCCTTCAGCAGGGCGACCACCAGATGGTTCAGCGATTCGTCGGCCCGCTCGGCCAGCGCCTCGACGGCGATCTCCCGCACCCACCAGTCCTCGTCCTTGAGCGCCTTGACCAGCGTCGCCCCCACCTGCGGCCCGGAGAGACTGCGCAACACGTCGGCCGCCGCCCGCCTTACGTTCCGGTCCTGGGAGCGCATCAGCCGCACCACCGGCTCCACCACGGAGGAGTCGCCGATCTTCACGATCACATCGACGGTCAACTGGCGGACGACCATGTCGTCGGACTGGAGGACGGGGACCAGCGAAACGGCGTCGATGGGGGAGCCGAGATAGCCGATGGCATGGACGGTGGCCTTCAGGACGTCGTGGTCCTTCTCCCGGGCCAGCAGTTCCCGCAGCTTGCCGATCACCTCTTTGGAACCGATGGCCACCAGCCCGTCGATGGCCTTTTTCTTCACCCAGGGGTTGGCGGAGTCGAGCAGAAGGGCGATGGCTTTCGCCCCCGCCTCGGACCGGAGGTGGGCCAGCAGGTTGATGACCTTCCTGACCTGGTCCTTGTTGTCCGACTTGAGCAGGGGGATAAGCTTGTCGGCGGCCAGCTTTTCCGGATATTTGAGCAGTAGCGTCTCCGCGCCGGCCCGGATGTGGTTGTTCCCGTCGGCCAGCAGGGGAACGAGGCGCCCGACCTCCCGGGGCATCCACCCCCGGTCGAGCGCCGTCAGCGCGACGATCCGTTGCGACTCGATCCCGGCGCCCATCCCGGCGACCAGAAGGCCGAAGACGTCGTCCCCGCCGAAATGAGCCAAAAACTCGACGGCGGTGGCGATGGGCATCCGTCCGCTTCCGACCATCTCCAGCGCGGCGGCCACGGCCTTGTCGGGGGAGGCGGCGATTTTTGCGACGATCTGGCGGCGCGTCTCCCGGTCGTCGGTGGCGGCGTATTCGGCCACTTTGTCGGGAACGGAGGTGAACCAGAGCATGACGCGTTTCCCGCAGCGTTTAAGGGTGGATGATTACGACTGGGGCCAGTATGATTCTATACCGATGCGCGGGTGGAGACAAATCGGAACGCATCGGCGACGGGGCGCCCTTCGCAGCCACGGAAAGTGGCTGGTGCCGGGAGCGGGGCTC
>JADGCD010000303.1 GCA_015229165.1 Nitrospinota bacterium
CCGACCATGCGCCCGCCCGGCTGGCGGCGGCGCTGGCGTTGGTGTCGGAGAGGAAGGGGGAGGCGGTGGTGGGGTTGACCCGCCGTGCCGACCACCTGACGCTTCATCCGGGGCAGATATCGTTCCCCGGCGGCCACATCGAACCGGGGGAAGGGCCGGGAGAGGCGGCGTTGCGGGAGGGGGAAGAAGAGATCGGCCTCGACCGGCGATGGGTGGAGGTGGCCGGATTTCTCCCCCCGGCGCCGACCCGGTCGTCGGGCTATCTGGTCTGGCCGCTGGTGGCCACCGTCGGGCGGCCCGACCATCCGTGGCGTCCCCAGCCGTCGGAGGTCGCCGAGTTCTTCTGGGCGCCGCTCGCCCCCTTCGCCGACCCGTCGTTTCGCGGCGTCCGGCGAGACCTGCTGCCCGGCGAGACCGAGCCGCGCCCGGCGGTGCATATCGAAGGGCGGGAGGTCTGGGGCTTCACCCTCGGGGTCATCGACCGGCTGCTGAACGCATAGCCCCCCTATCCCTTCGCCGCCCGCGTTCGCGCCCCCTTGTTGTCGATCCGCCGGGTCAGGCCGATCCGGTCGAAATGCTCCAGAATCTCGATGGCCACTTTTCGTCCCGGCCCTCCCAGCAGGTCGCGGAACCGCCCGGTGTCGACCGACCCTGCGGCGTCGATCTCCCCTTCGAGCAGGCGGCGCCCCTCTTCCAACACCTCCCGGTGGAGGGTCAACTCCGGCGAGAGAGTGACCAACTCGCCTGACTGGATCAGGGTCTTCATCACCTTCTGGACGACCGGGCGGGGCAGCGCCACCGCCTCGTGGACCCGGTCGGCTTTCGGCGGGGCGAACCGGGTTCCGCGGAACGTGGCCACCACCTTCTCGCGGATATTCCGTTCCTCCCCGGTGAAGAGGGCCTCCCGCCCCGGCAGCCGCAGCGACGCCCCCAGGTATTCGATCTTTTTCTCCGACGCGGCCCGGCGTATCCAGTAGGCGGCTAGCTCCGGCGGGACGTCCGGGAGGGCCGACAAGGCCAGCGACGACTCTTCGATCCCCATCACCGCCGGGGCCGCCGCGTGGAACGCCGCCACCTGCTCCGCCAGCCGGGCCACGATCTCCTTCCCGGCGGCCACCCGGCAGGCGTAGGGGACCCCCTTCCACTCGAACGTCTTGATCCCCTCCATGGTGCGGAACCGGTTCAGCAAGGCGCCTTTGGGGAAATTGAACCGGGCGGTCAGGTCGGCCAGCTCCACCCCGGCGGGGAACCGGTCGATCCAGGCCGCCAGCGCCCCCTCCGGCGGCCCCGCCAGCGCCTGCCACAGGGGGGCGTGGCTCTGGAGTCGTCGGCGTCCCATGACCGGCTCGTCGGTGGCCAGAACGACTCCTCCCCCCAGCGTCATGTCGGCGGAGGTGGCCCGGAGGACGAACCGGTCGCCGTGCAGGATATGGATCGGCCGTTCGAACCGGATCTGCGCCACGCCGACGCCTCCCGGCGAAAGGCTCCCCTCGTCGGCCAGATGGACCCTGCAAAGGGTTTCGGCGGTGTGGACCGCCAGCAGGTAGCTTTTACCGTGGGCCAGCGGCAGGGGGGAAGAGCGGTGACAGACCACCCGGGCAACGAAAGAGGTCGACGCTCGCGCCAACGCCGGGTCGACCATCACCGTCCCCCGCTCCAGATCGCCCTTTTCCGGCCCGGAAAGATTGACCGCCACCCGCCACCCGGCGAAGGCCCGGGGGACGTTCTTTCCGTGGTTCTGGATGCGGCGGACCCGCCCCTCCAGCCCGCCGGGGACCAGAACCGCCCGGTCGTCCGTCGCCACCGCGCCGGAGAAGAGGGCGCCGGTGACCACCAGCCCGTGTCCTTTCATGACGAACGAGCGGTCGATGGGGAGCCGGAAGAGCCCCTCTCCCTGCGGACGTTCGTTCTCCCGCGCCAGCCGCGCCAGCTCGCCCCGCAAGAGGTCGAGTCCTTCGCCGGTGAGGGCCGAGCAGGGGATGATCTTCGACCCGGCCAGAGGGGAGGGGGACAGCAGCTCCTGCACGTCGAGAGAGGCCAACGCACGCGTCTCTGTGTCGACCAGATCGCACTTGGTCAGCGCCACCACCCCCCGGCGGACCCCCAGCAGTTCGAGAATCGCCAGATGCTCCACGGTCTGGGGCATCACCCCGTCGTCGGCGGCCACCACCAGCAGCGCCACATCGACGCCCGAGGCGCCGGCCATCATGTTGTGGACGAACTTCCGGTGGCCGGGGACGTCGACCATGCCGACCGCATGGCCGTCGGGGAGGTCGAGCCGGGCGAAGCCGATGTCGATGGTGACTCCGCGCCGCTTCTCCTCCGCCAGCCGGTCGCAGTCGGTCCCGGTCAGCGCCCGGATCAGCGCTGTCTTGCCGTGGTCCACATGACCGGCGGCGC
>JADGCD010000304.1 GCA_015229165.1 Nitrospinota bacterium
CTGGTGCTGGACATGGCCGCCGCCTCGCTGGAAGAGCTGATGGCGTCCCTGACGCCGGAGAAGAGCGACCCGGAGGAGTGGGATCTGGCCGGGCTCGCCGAGGCGGTCCAGCACAACTACAACGTGACCCTCGCCCTGGACGGGGAGCGGAACATGACCCTGGCGGGGACGAAGATCCCGTTCGCGTCGGTCACCTTCGAGCCGCTTAAAGAGGCGCTCTGGAAGGCCATCGAGGCCCACTTCGCCGCCAAGCGGGAGCAGATGGGGGAGAAGACCTGGCGGGAGGTGCAAAAGTACATCACGCTGGAGGTTCTCGACAACAACTGGAAAGACCACCTCCTGTCGATGGACTACCTCAAGGAGGGGATCGGCCTTCGGGGGTTCGCCCAGAAGAACCCGCTGACCGAGTACAAGCGGGAAGGGATGGCCCTCTTCGCCGAGATGATCGACCGGATCCGCAACGACTCGGTGTCGCTTCTCTCGCATGTGCAGATCCGTCCCCGCGACGAAGAGGAGCTGGAGCGCAAGCAGCGGGAGAAGGAGGCAGAAGCCCAGCGGCGGATGATCGCCTCCCACGGCGACACGCCGCCGGAGCCGGAACATGCGGACAAGACGGTCCGCCGGACGGAGAAGAAGGTGGGGCGCAACGATCCCTGCCCCTGCGGCTCGGGCAAAAAATACAAGAAATGCCACGGCGTCAACGAGGGGTAGGGGAAGGGGAAAAGGTACTTTCTTTTTGAAAAACGAAGTCACCCCGGAACGGAAGCCAAAACAATAGCCGGGAAGGGAAGTCCTCTCCGGCGCTTCCTTTTCAAAAGGAAAACGCATCACCCTTTCCCCTCCCGCCGTGGTCCGTGACATCCCTCGGAGCCTTTTCCCATGGCCTATGACGAGAAGCTGGCCCAGCGGGTGCGCCGTGCGTTGAAAGACGAGGCCGTCACCGAAAAGAAGATGTTCGGCGGAATCTGCTTCCTCCTGAACGGCGCCATGCTCTGCGGCGTGACGCGGGACACCCTGATGTTGCGGGTCGGTCCCGACGCCTACGCCACGCTCCTGCATGAGCCGGGGGCGCGGGAGATGGATTTCACCGGCAAGCCGATGAAGGGGATGCTCTACGTCGCCCCCGACGCCGTGGCCGACGCCCGGTCGCTCTCCCGGTGGATCGCCCGTGCGGTGGCCTTCGTGGGAACGCTCCCCTCCAAGTGACGGGACGGCGATGTTCGGTTTCCTGAAGAGCGTTTCCCGCCAGCGGCTTGAGATGATCGTCACCGCGCTGGTCGTCGCCCTTGCGGCGGCGGGCGCCGGGATCGTCACCCTCTTTCTTTTCAACCAGACAAAAGCGGCGACAATCACCATCAAGGGGGGACGGCTCCCCGCCGACACCGACCGGAAGCCCCCCGCCGCCGGGAACGAGGGGGCGACGGAAGCATCCGACGCCGGTCCCGATCCGGCGGTCGCAAAGAGCCCCGGCCAGCGGCAGGCCGAGACCGCCGGTGAAGCGGCCGCCCGGGGGGATCATCGGGCCGCCCTTACCTTCTACCGGGCCGCCCTGGCCGAAGAGCCGGACAACCTCGCCTACCTGAAAGGCGCCGGGGAGGCTGCCCTCAAAAGCGGCGACTACGAGCAGGCGGAGGGGCACCTGCGCAAGGCGGTCTCGCGTAACCGGGCCGATGGGGGGACGGAAGGGGACGATACCGCCGCCGCGTTGGCCAACAACCTCTCCCGGACCTTGCTGGCCAAAGGGGACGCCGCCGAAGCCGAGGAGGTCATCGCCCGGTCGGTGGCGGCCCAGCGGCGGGAGGGGGGACGCTACGGCGAAAGTCTCGCCACCCTGGCCGAGGCGGCCTATGCGGGCGGTCGCTGGGAGGTGGCCGCGAAGGCGGCGCGGGAGGGGCAGGAATTATTCAGGAAGGAAGGGCCGCTCAATCCCCACTACGTCGCCCTGCTCAGGCTCTCCGCCCGGATGGCCGCCGAGGAGGAGGACTTCATCGCCGCCGAGTCGGCCCTCAAGGAAGAGCTGGTGGTGGCCGAGCGGCAGGGGGGGCGCGATTCGGAAGGGGTCGCCAGGGTTCTGATCCGGTACGCGCTCCTCTCCTACCGGATGGAGAAATACGGCCCCTCCCACGAAAAGTTGACCGAAGCGCTCGCCATCGCCCGGCGGGTCTATCCGGCCGGATCGGAACTGGAGTCGGAGACGCTGCGGACGCTGGCGCTGGTGGAGGAGACCCTCTATCCGGGGCAGGTGGCCGAGCGGCGGCTGAGAGAGGCCCGGAGCCTCGATCTCAAGATTCATGGCCCCCGCCACCGGCGCAGCGCCGAGTCGGCGGTGTCGCTGGCCCGTTATCTCGCTGGGGCGGGGCAGTATCAGGAGGCC
>JADGCD010000305.1 GCA_015229165.1 Nitrospinota bacterium
CGCGCCGAAGACCAGCAGTTCGGCGCCTTCAAGCTCGCCGATAGGGGCGCCGGTGTTCACGTTGGCCCGGCCCGCAGAAGCAAGGTCTTGCTCCGTCATCACGTCGGCAAGGTCCGTCCGGTCGAGCATCACGTAGCGGTTCGTGTGGAAGAGAGCCGTCGTCAACATATCCGCCAGCCCATCGCCGATGTCCGAAGAGCCGGTCGCCGTTTTGTCCACCACCTTCACCACCGCCAGACGCGCCTTCGGGCCGTTGTACGGCTGGCGCCACGCTTCTTCCATAGAAGGGCCGTTGCCGTAACGGACCGTGGCGCCGTCGGAGGCGCAGGCGATGGGGGCGAAGAAGAGGATGACGGCGATGAGAGCGTGGGCGCGCATGAAGGCTCCTTGGGTTGACGTATCTATTATACGGACCCCGCCATCCCCGTTCGCCGAAAAAGAGTGGGGCTTCGTGGGGTCAGGTCGTTACTTTTGACAATTCCCGACCATCCAACCGACCCGTAATATCAAACGTAAAGACCTGATCCCACTCTTCGGTCTTGCGGCAAGCTTGCAGTCTTGACCTGTCCATAGTTGCGCGGCGAAGACGCGCTTATGCGTGACGGGTAGGCGGCGAGGGCTTTGACGAGCCCCCCTCGCCGCGACGCATAGTCGCTCAGCCCTGTCGGATCTCCGTGCCGATTCCTTCGTCGGTGAAGATTTCCAGCAACGCCGCGTGGCGGACCCGCCCGTCGATGATGTGCGATTTCTTCACCCCTTTGCGGAGCGCGGTGAAACAGGCTTCCACTTTCGGCAACATTCCCCCGTGGATGACGCCCGACTCGATCAGCCCGTGGGTCTCCGTCTCCGTCAGGCGAGAGATAAGTTTCTTCTCCCCGTCCAGAATCCCCGACGTGTCGGTCATCAGCACCAGCTTGTCCGCCTTCAACGCACCCGCCACGGCCCCGGCCACGAAGTCGGCGTTGATGTTGTACGTCTCCCCGTTCACCCCGTAGCCCACCGGCGCGATCACCGGGATGAAGCCTGCCCCCTCCAACGCCGCCAGCGGCGCGGTCTCGACGTGGGTCACTTTCCCCACCATGCCGATGTCGATGATCTCGGGGCGGTTCACCTCTGGTCCCCGTTTCTCCACCAGCATCTTCTCCGCCCGGATCATCTCCCCGTCCTTGCCGGAGAGCCCCACCGCCTTTCCCCCGGCCCGGTTTATGCTGGAGACGATCTCCTTGTTCACCTTGCCGACCAGCACCATCTCCACCACGTTGATGGTCTCCGCGTCGGTTACCCGCATCCCCTGCACGAACTGGCTTTCGATGTTCATCCGGGCCAGCGTCTTGCCGATCTGCGGCCCCCCGCCGTGGACCACGACGATGTTGATGCCGATCTGCTTGAGCAACGCGATGTCGTGGGCGAAGGACGATTTCAGCTCCTCCTCCACCATCGCCGAGCCGCCGTATTTGATGACGATGGTCTTCCCTGCAAACGCCCGCATGTAGGGGAGCGCTTCGTGCAGCACCGCCGCTTTGGCGATCAGTTCGGCAAGTCGTTCATCTGTAGGCATCAAACCATCCGTGGGGTGAAAGAGGTCAACTCTTGAACCAAGCCAGTAGCGGCAACGCAGACGACAGCCGGAACAGGCTCGACGGCGACAGACGCGACAGGCTCCGGCGCCACCGGGGTTTGGCCAGCTCCCGCTTCGTCTCGTCGTCGAGGCGCCAGACCCCTCCCCGGTCGGCGGCGCCGTCGGACAACGACAGCGACGGCGCGCTGTTGGCCCGGACGTTGCGGGGCGCCCGGACCGTCCGTTGGGCGACCGGCTCCTCCCGGTAGGGGGTCAGCGTCGCCACCGGACCCTCGTCATTGTATACCTCCACCGGCGCTTGGGTCCGCCGCACATAGGCGATCACCCGCGCCGGGTCCTGCTCGAACCGCTCAAGGCTTATTTTCTTTCGCTCGTCACGCATCGTCGGCTTCCTTTTTCTGAACCGTCGTCCGTATTCCCGCCCGAGCCCTCGGGTGGGCGTCGTCATAGACCCGCATCAACTGGGCCAACCCCACATGGGTGTACTTCTGCGTCGTGGAGAGGGAGGCGTGCCCCATCATTTCCTGGATCGCCCGCAGGTCCGCTCCCCCCTCCAACAGGTGGGTGGCGAAGGTGTGGCGCAGACGGTGGGGCGCCACCGGCCGGGCAAGCCCCGCCCGCAACGCGCTTTTCTTTACCAGCCCGTGGACCGAGCGGACTGAGAGACGCCCCCCCCGGTTGTTCACGAAGAGCGGACGCCCCATCCGGTCCGGCGACCCGGCGGGCAGAACCGCGAGCAGCTCCCGCACCGCGCACGTTGCCTTCGAACCGAGGGGGACGAGCCGCTCCTTG
>JADGCD010000306.1 GCA_015229165.1 Nitrospinota bacterium
AGATCGACTCCTTGGCCGCATCCACGCCGACGATGAACAACGGCACCCGGCCCTTGTTGTTGCGGCTGGGGCGGCGCGGCCAGATGGGCACCCCCATGCCGCCCCGACCCTTGATCGCCCAGATGCGCCGGTCCTGCCGGGAACGGCAGAAGGCGTAGGCTTGCAGGGTGTGGTGGCCGCCGGTGTCCAGGGCGGCGGCGCGGATGGGCAGGTCCGGAACCTGCCGGGCGTGGTGGAAGGGACGCCGCAGCAGATCATCCAGATCTTGCCAAACTGCTGGTCCCGAGGGATCACCCCAGAGGATGCGGTAGTCGATGGACCACGATTCTTCATCCCGGCCCCAGCCGACGATCTCCACCTCCAGTCGGTCGTCCTGCACATCCACACCGGCAGTGAGGATGACAATTCCAGATGGCATAAACTTGCCAAACACCTCCCGCCGCTCCATCAGCCCGTCGCCGTCCAACTGCTCGGCGGCTTCCTCCCAGGTTTCGCCCAGTTTCGTGTTGACCCACACCTTGAGCCGGGGTGGGTCGCGGTGGACCTGGCCGTGTTCCTCGGCGATGTCGCCCCAGGAGGTCCAGCCGTGGGGCGAATAGAGGCTCGACAGGTGAAACCCGGCGGTTTTGCTCGCGCCGGGCGCGGCGGCGATCCACTGTCCGCGCTCCAGCATCCAGCCCTTCTGGTAATCCTGGATGGCCGCGCCGCAATGGATGCAGACGTAGAACGCCCTGTCGCGCTCGCCCTCCGGCCACTGCACCTGCTTCCACTCCAGCACCTGCATGCCGCCGCAACTGGGGCACGGCACCCAATACCGCCGCTGGTCGCTTTCGGCGTAGGCGGCCTTTGATGGTCGGGGTGGAGACCATCAGGATCTTGCGATTGGCGAAGGTCACCGTCCGCTGTACCGCCAGGGCCACGGGATCGCCTTCGCCGTCGGCGTCGCCGGGATAACCGTCCACCTCGTCCATGAAGAGGTAGCGCACCGGCATGGAACGCAGCCCCACCGCCGAGTTGGCCCCGGTCATCACCAGCACCCCGCCGGGAAACTCCTTGCCCAGCACGGTGTTGCCGCTGTCGCGGGAGCGCGGGTCTTTCACCAGATCACGCAGAGAGGTGCTGGCCTCGATCAACGGATCGACGCGCTGCTTGGAATGCCGTTTGGCCGTCTCCACCGTGGGCTGCACCAGCAGCATCGGACCGGGAGCCTGATGGATGACGTAGCCCACCCAGCACAGGCCCGCCTCGGTGCCCCCCAGTTGCGCACCCTTCATGAACACCACCCGCTCCACCGGCGACGACGGGGAAAGGCAGTCCATGATCTCTTTCAGATACGGGGTGCGCGCCGTGCGCCACAGCCCCGGCTCGCCGGAGGCTACCGAGGAGAGCATGCGATGGCGATCCGCCCAGGCGGACACCGTCAGCAGGGGATCGGGTTCGATCCCCTGGCGGAAGGCATCTCCGTAGGATGGCAGCGGGGTCGGTGCGGTCATGCCTTCTCCAGAAATTCGTTGCAACACATGGGGATCAGCTTGATGCGGGGCGGGAACGATGGCTTATGGAGGTCATCGAAAACGCCAACCCGGGAGACGACCATGGAACCCCGCACCGCCGACGAACTCGCCGAAGGACTCTTCCACTACCTGCGCGGTTACGGTCGCAACCGCCCCGAGAATCTGGAGGCATTGATTACCTACGGCGATTGGCGACGCCGCGCCCAGGAGGAACTGGAGCGGCGCGTCACCGAGATTCTCCAATCCCAGGACGTCGAGACCCTGGCCGCCATCGCCGAGGGCAGGATCGATGTGCCCACCCTCGCCAGCCGGGTGAAGCAGGGCGGGTGAAACCTCCGGTCACCGTGTTATCCAAGACGAAAGGGGCGGCTCAAGTCCGCCCCTTTCGTCATTCTGCATCACTGATAAATCTGTTCATAACCAGCATGTTATGCTTGATAACCGGTCGGAACGCTGCCCTTATGTGGCCATCGCAACCACCACAGCAAGGAGCCAGACCATGAACACCCTGACCACCACCCAGAAGACCATCCTCGAAGCCGCTATCGGCCACCTCAACGGCTCGATCCACCCCCTGCCGGAGCACATCAAGGGCGGCG
This sequence comes from Nitrospinota bacterium, assembly GCA_015229165.1. Taxonomy (GTDB): domain Bacteria; phylum Nitrospinota_A; class UBA7883; order UBA7883; family JADGGD01; genus JADGCD01. The sequence goes on from JADGCD010000306.1 coordinate 2,114, forward strand.
CGGCCAGGAAGGTGATCGAGAGCCTGCTCAAGAAGGGCCTGATCGAGGAGGACGGCCCCCAAACCTGGCGCATCAACGAGGCTGGCTTCCGCGCCCTTGGCTTGGAGCCGCCCAAACCGGTCGAGGATTTCGAGGCAGATGTCGCCGCCGCCGAAGCCACCCTGGCCGAGAGCAAGCCCCGCCGCACCCGGGAAAATTCCAAACAGGCCCAGGTGATCGCGCTGCTGAAGCGCCCCGAAGGGGCCACCACCGCCC
>JADGCD010000030.1 GCA_015229165.1 Nitrospinota bacterium
CCTTCGCGGCGGCTTCGAACGAACCGGCCTCCATCAGGAGCTGTCCGGCCTTCATGAGCCGCTCCATGGGGGTCGGCTCGGCCCGGTTCTGGAATATGGTCTTGATCTTTTCTTCCAGCGAGCGGGCCACGAACGGCTTGATCATGTAGCCGTCCACCTCCGATTCGGCGGCCTGGACGATGTTGGCCTCGGAGATTTCGGCGGTGATCATCACGAAGGGGACGTTCCGGTGGTTCTCCAGTTGGCGGACCTTGCGCAGGAGGTCGATGCCGGTCATGGTCGGCATGTTCCAGTCCGATACGACCAGATCGACCTTTTCCCGGGCCAGAAGCTCCAGCGCCTTGCTGCCGTCCCCTGCTTCCAGCACCTTGTCGAAGCCGATGTATCGCAACATGTTCTTCAGGGTGCGGCGCATGTTGAACATGTCGTCGACCACGAGAACTTTCATCTCGCGAAATTGCATCGAATTCAAAGGTCACCTCGCGTGTGGGATCGCCCCAAAGAGGGCTCTCCCATTCTACGCTTGCGACGGCGGCAAGGGAAGGGGGCGGATTTACAGCGGGTTGAAAAGGTCAGCGACCGCCCAGGAGGTCGAGCCGGGTGTAGCCGATGGCGGCGGCGGCGGCCACCTCCTCGTCGGGGTCGTTAAAGAAGGGGATCAGCCGGTCGGCCTCTTCGGACGCCTTGAGGTTGACGAGAGCGTCGATGGCCGCCTTGCGGACCGGGGGATGGTCGTCGCCGAGGGCGGCCAAGAGCGGGGCGGTCGCCTCGGCGGAACGCAGGTTCCCCAGCGCGGTGGCGGCCACTTTGCGGACGTCGTAGCTTGCGTCCTGCGCCACCACGCGCCCCAGCGCCTCCACCGCCTCGTCGGGCTTGATGTGGTTGAGCGCGATGACCACCTCCGTCCGAACCGCCGCCTTGCCGTCCTCCAGCAACGGCAGCAGGGCGGGGACCGCCGAAACCGCCTTGAGCTTGCCCAGGGTGGTGGCGGCCATCTTGCGGACGTTGAAGTCGTCGTCGGCCAGCATTTCGACGAGGGTGTCGATCGCCTGCTGGGCGTTTATGTTGCCGAGCCCCACCATGGCCGCCTGTTTGGCCGCCGGGTTCGGCGCGCCCAGCGCCGCCATGAGGGGCGCCACGGCGATGTCCGGGCGCAACTTCGAAAGGGCCAGCGCGGCGGCCCGCTTGATCTGCCACGGCTCCCCTTCGGGTTTCTTCTTCGCCGCCGCCCCCCCCAGGGGACCGCCCCCTCCGCCGGGGGCTTCCTTGGCCTCCACATCCCCCTTCGCAGCGGCCCAGGTCAGGATCGCCTTGCGGGCCCCGGCGTCGTCCTCGGCGCCCAGAACCCCCATCAGATATTCCGACGCGGCGGAGACGTTCAACGCGCCGATGCTGTGGATGGCCGCTTCCCGCACCTGCCAGACCTTGTCCTTGAGCAGCTTGAGCAACGCGGAAAGGGAATGGTTCGACGGGCTCTCCCCTTTCCCGATGGCGATGGCGGCCGCTTTGCGGACGTTGGCGTCGTTGTGGCCGATGGCCTTGAGGAGCGTTTCTTCCGTCTGATGGTCCATGGCGCCGCCCGGGGGAGAGGGTGAAAAGTTACAACCGTGGTCTGTTTTATCGCAATCGTTGAAAGGTTGTCAACGCGCTCCGTCGCCGATGGCCTGCCGCATCTCCCGCACCGCCTCTCCGAATCCGACCATCAGCGCCCGGCTGACGAGGGCGTGGCCGATGTTCAGCTCGCCGATGCCGGGGATCGCCGCCACCGGGCCGACGTTGGAAAGGGTGAGGCCGTGGCCCGCGTGACAGGTGAGCCCCAGGCCGACGGCCTGCGCCACCCCCCGTTTCAATTTCGCCAGTTCGACCGACGCGCCCCGTTTGGTCCGGGCCTCGGCATAGGCGCCGGTGTTGAACTCCACCGCGTCGGCGCCGAGCGTCTTGGCCACTGCCACCTGCGCCGGGTCGGGATCGATGAAGAGGGAGACGAGAATCTTTTTCGCGCGAAACCGGGGGATGACCTCCCTAAGACGACGGCGCCCTTTTATAAGATCAAGCCCCCCTTCGGTGGTCACCTCCTGCCGCCGCTCGGGAACCAGCGTCACCTGCCACGGGCGGACTTTCAGCGCGAAGAGGACGATCTCTTCGGCGACGGCCATTTCGAGGTTGAGCCGGGAGGCGACGCTCTTCTTTATACGGAGGACGTCGTGGTCCTGGATGTGGCGCCGGTCTTCGCGCAGGTGGACGGTAATCTGGCAGGCGCCTGCCGCCACGGCGGCTTTCGCCCCGTCGAGAGGATCGGGGTAGGTCGCCCGCCGGGCCTGACGGACGGTGGCGATATGGTCGACATTGACGCCAAGGAGGGGCATGGGCTCTCTCGCAACAGGGAACGATCAAAGGGAAAAGAGTACCATAAGAGAGAGGCCTGCGACTCCCCTCTCCCCAACGGGATGGGGGCCTTCGTCGGAGCCTGGAGAAAGAGGAAAAGACCGAATGACCAGCGTGGCCGGGCTCTTCTTCGTCAACTGTTTCGTCACCCTCTTCTCCGTCCTCGACCCGTTCGGGGCGGCGGTAACGTTTCTCGCCCTGACGGCGGGGGACACCCCGGCCCATCGCCGCACACAGGCGATCCGGGCCCTCGTCGTGACGGCGGGGGTGTTGCTCCTCTTCACCGTGGCGGGGAGTTACATTTTCGCCGCTTTCGGCGTCAGCGTGGAGGCGCTGATGGTCTCGGGCGGGGTCATCCTCGGGCTCTACGGTTTCCGGATGCTGGAGGGGGAGCCGTTCATCCCCGGCCCCCCGAGCGTGGAGGGAAAAGAGGGGATGGAGGCGCCCGACGTCTCGATCATCCCGATGGCGATCCCGTTCCTCGCCGGGCCTGCCGCCATCACGGCGGTGATCGTCTTCGCCACCAAAGCCGACGGAGCGGCGGCGTGGGGCGCCCTCTTCGCCGCCGAAGGGCTGGCGCTGGGGCTGACCGGGGCGATCCTGCTCAACGCCGACCGGCTGGCGTCGTGGATGGGGGAGACCGGCGTCCGCATCGCCACCCGCCTGATGGGGGTGATCCTGCTGGCCATGGCCGCCGAGTTCGCCCTGAGCGGGGTGAAGGGGTATTAATCACACCGATAAGCGTTACCGATAATAGCGGAAGTAAAGCCTCTGTGTTGTTGTTGCCATACAATGTTGGTTGCGCCTAGATCACGCGCCTTTTTGTATGCCTCGTTTTTTGAGTTCTCAACTCCTAAATTCCCAGCGGCATTACCCCATCCAGAAGACCCTTCAACAGTTCCAAGAAATTTGCATTTCTCAACCATTTGGGAATCCGACTCTATTACTCCACGTTTATCAATATGGCCCGTCGCACATGCCATTATCGGTAGTGCCAAAACAATAACGATGATGAGTTTCAAGACACGCCCTCCTAAATCATGCGCATAGCGTAATGAGCATAGTCATCAAACTTACTAGTGTGCAAGAATATTTTATTGATCCTTCACCACCCGGTTGTCCGTCAGCCGTAGCCCATCACCTTGACAGCGGCGAAGGAGTCCACCCGCCGCTTTACTCCAGCATTTGTTCGATGACCAGCCCCATGGCATCGGCGGCTTTCTCCAGCGTCGCCCGGTGCGGACGGGCGCCGGTCCGCTCCATCTGGGAAACGGCGGACTGGGTCACCCCCATCCGGTTCGCAAGGTCGCTTTGGGTAAGACCACGATGCTCCCGCCATGCCTGAATCATGCTGACGCCGTCGATGGCGTTGCGACGAACCACCCCATGGGGGATCAACGGGCCGTGCTCGCTTTGCGGCAGCGCGACCGGCTCAACCCCGCCGAGCACCTCTTCGACGAAGATATCGTAGGGGATCACCGCAAACGCCGGTTTCCCCCCCTGCTCGATCACCTGATATTCAATAGGTTTGTTCATTTCGCCTCTTTACTTCCACGATCAGAACGCTATGCGCCTCGACCGAGAAGATGATCCGCCAATCGCCGACCCGCATCCGATAGCCCTGCTGGTTGACAAGGTTTTTGACCTGCGAAACCTCCGGCCATCCTGCCAACGTTTCCACCTTTTCAACGATCAGCAATCGGTCGGAAACAGTCGTGATTCTCTTCAGTTGTCGCCGCGCTTTGTTTGTCCATTGATCTCTCTCACGATGACAATATAAGTTTATTATTAGCTTTTGTCAAGCCGTGCATTAGTATATAGCCCCCCCTACACCACTCTATTGTCCGTCAGCCTTAACCCATCGACAAAAACGGCGGCGTAGATGAGGGTGGGGCCGCTTCGGTCCTCTTCCCGTAACGTCTCGGCGTCGACGATCGCCGCGAAGTCGATGGTGACGCCGGGGGCCGAAGAGAGCATCGCCGTCAACGCTTCCGTCAGCTTCCCCCGGTCGGTCTCCCCCGCCTTGATCCGCCGTTCAATCTCCGCGACGGCTTTCGGCAGCGCCAATGCGGCTTTCCGGCTCTCGGGCGTAAGTAGCCGGTTCCGGCTCGACAGGGCCATGCCGTCCCGGTCCCGCTTCGTCGCCACCGGGACGATCTGCACGGCGATGTTGAGGTCTTCGGTCATCCGCTTCAATATGGCCAGTTGATGCGGGTCTTTCTTCCCGAAGTAGGCTTTGTCCGGCTCGACGATGGCGAACAACTTCGCCACCACGGTCGTCACCCCCCGGTAGTGCCACCGGATGGCGGCGCCTTCCAGCCGTCCGGTCAGCTCTTTCACCTCGACGACGGTGTCGAACCGTTCGGGGTACATTTTCTCGGCGGACGGCGCGAACAAATAGTCGACCCCGGCCTTTTCGCAGAGGGCCCGGTCCCCTTCGGGGTCGCGGGGGTACCGCTCGTAGGCGGCTTTCCGGAACTGCAACGGGTTGACGAAGGTGGAGACGACGACGATGTCGTTCTCTTTCCTTGCCTTGGCCATCAGCGTGGCGTGGCCGTCGTGGAGGGCGCCAAGGGTCGGGACGAAGCCGATACGCTTCCCCTGCCGCCGCGCCTCCCGCACGAGCAGGGTCATCTTTTTCGGGTCGGTGACGATCTTCATGAATCCGATTCGCGCAAAGGTGTCCGTTCCAAAGGAGTATACCCGACCGTTCCCCTGTCGCGAACGGGGCGGCTGTACTAAGATAGACGGGCGATTACCGACATCCCTTATTGGAGGTCTTTATGCGTTCCACGCGGATTGTCTCTTTTGCGGCGGCTCTTTCCCTCGCCCTCACCGCCTGCGCCACGGCGGAGCCGTCGGCCCGGGTCACCAGCGGCGGCGGCCCCACCATGGAGCAGGCCCAGCAGGAGGCCTATAACGGGCCGAAAGCCCGGGTGGCGGTCAACAAGTTCGTCAACAAGGCGGCCAAGGGGGGCGGGGAGATCGGCACCGGCATGGCCGACATGATGACCACCGCCCTCTTCCACAGCAACCGCTTCATCGTGCTGGACCGGCAGGACCACGGCGCGGTCATGGCGGAGCAGGATCTGGGCGCCTCGGGCCGGATCAAGGGTGAAACGGCGGCCCCCATCGGCGAAATGGAAGGGGCGGAGCTTCTCATCAGCGGCGCCATCACGGCGTTTGAACCGGACGCCGGCGGCGCCATCGGCGGCTTCGGCATTCCCCTGGGGGGGGGCGCGGCCATCGGGCTGGGTGGCGGCGGAAAGACCGCCTACATGGCCATCGACGTGAAGGTGGTCGACACCAAGACGGGGCGGATCGTGAACGCGACCACGGTCGAAGGCAAATCGACCGACTGGTTCGCCGGACTCGGCGGGGCGGTCGGCGGCGTGCCGATCCCCTTCGGTCTTGGCGCCTACAAGAACACCCCGATGGAAAAAGCCATCCGGGTCTGCATCGACAAGGCGGTGGAGTTTATGGCCTCACAGACTCCTCCCCGTTACTATCACTAACAGGCTCATGAAAACTATCTGCGTGGCCTCCGGGTTGTCGAAAGTGGGCTCGGGATACTCACGTACTATCGTGTACGCTCCGTTCCCTTGCCCACTTTCTCCTACCGGAGCCTGCCTCGATAACGTTTTCAAGAGCCTGTTCGGATGAAAGGAATTTCCATGCGAACCTTTGCGCTACTCACCGCTTTCGTCGCTCTCCTCTTGACGACGATTGCGGCCGACGCCAAGACTTTCTCGAAAAGCGAGTCGGACGTGACGCAGGTGATGATCGTCACCGGCCCCGCCACGTCGGTCACGAAGACCACCGCCTGGGGGATCGACTCGACCTACATCGGGCCGGGGGACATCAACCGGCTGGTCTCCATCGACATCTACCTCGACAACGAGGGGAAGATCGGCTTCGTCCGAATCGTCCGGCTGACCACCGTGGGGGATCAGGTGACCCAGCTCTTCGCCGACGTGCGGGAGCTGTCGATCCAGACCCTCGCCGCCGGAACGAACCGTCCCCACAAGCGGATTCCGATTTCGGTCCGCTCCATGGACGAGCTGAAGTTCCCGTAAGGTGAGGGGCATCGTCTTCGGCGGGGAGGTCCGGTACGTCCGCGACCTCCCCGTTCCCGTTCGGGCTCCGGGCGAGGCGCTCATCCGCCCCACGCTCGCCGGACTGTGCGCCACCGACCGGGAGATCGCCAAAGGGTACATGGCCTACGCCGGCGTACTGGGCCACGAGTTCGTCGGCGTGGTGGAGGAGGCCGACGACCCGGCGCTGGCCGGCCAACGGGTGGTGGGGGAGATCAACGCCCCCTGCGGCCTGTGCGACACCTGCCGGGCGGGGCGACCGACTCATTGCCCCCACCGGACGGTCCTCGGCATCATGGGGCGCGACGGAGCATTCGCCGACCTTTTCACCCTGCCGGTCGACTCCCTCCACCCGGTCCCCGCAGGGGTAGCCGACGAGGCCGCCGTCTTCGCCGAGCCGCTGGCGGCGGCGTTCGAAATCGCGGCGCAGATCGACCTTGTCCCGATGGAGCGGATCGTCCTGCTGGGAGACGGGAAGCTGGGGCTGCTGATCGCCCTGATGTTCGCCTCCCTCGGCCTCGCCGACCGGGTGACGCTGGTCGGACGCCACCCGGAGCGGGCGCGTCGTCTCGCCCCGCCGGGCATCACCGTAACCGACCTCCCCCTCCCGCAACGCTCCTTCGATCTGGCGGTGGACGCCACCGGCTCCCCCCACGGGATCGGCGCGGCGTTGGACGCCGTGCGCCCTCGGGGGACGGTGGTGTTGAAGACCACCGTACACGAACCCGCCCCGCTCGACACCAACCGGCTGGTGATCGACGAGATCACGCTGGTCGGCTCCCGCTGCGGCCCGTTCGCCCCGGCGCTCATGGCGCTGGCTTCCGGCGCCATCGACCCGGCGCCGCTGGTCTCGGCCACCGTCTCCCTCGAAGAAGGGGCCGCCCTGCTGAAATCGGGCGCCCTGCCGGGGGATTCGGTTAAGATACTCATCGACCCCACGAAGTAACGAACAGAGAGGATCAGACCTGACGCAAAGCGTCATCGAGGCAGGCGATGCAAGGAGGAAACGGGCGCGAAGCGGAATGTATCGGTGAATACATGAGCATTCGCAGACCGTTTCCGACGCCGCAGCGTCAACGCAGATAGCTTTGCGACGGTCTGAAATAACGACACAAGATGCATCCCATTCTTTTCGAACTTGGCCCCGTAACCCTTCACACCTACGGCCTGATGGTGGCCGCAGGGTTCCTCTTCGGCATCACCCTGGCCGCCCGGCTGGGACAGGGGGACGGCCTGGACCCGCAGAAGGTCTTCGACACCTGCTTCTGGATCGTGGTGGCGGCCATCATCGGGTCGCGGCTGGTCTACATCGGGGTCAACCTCGACCACTTCGTCGCCCATCCGCTGGACGTGGTGAAGCTGTGGGAGGGGGGGCTGGTTTTCTACGGCGGGTTCCTGGGCGCCATCGTGGCCGGATGGATCTGCGTGAACCGCTACAAAATGGACAAGTGGGTCTTCGCCGACGTGGCCGCCCCCGGCGCGGCGCTGGGGCATATCTTCGGACGGTTCGGCTGCTTCTTCGCCGGCTGCTGCTACGGCAAGCCGACCGACGTGCCGTGGGCCGTCACCTTCTCCGACGTCGCCTCCATCGCCCCCACCGGCGTGCCGCTCCACCCGACCCAGCTTTACGACGCCCTCAACGAGCTGATCATCTTCGCCATCCTGATGGCCGTCCGGGGGCGGCGCAGTTTCAAGGGGCAGATCTTCTTCCTCTGGATCATGCTCTACGCCATCGGCCGGTTCATCGTGGAAGGGTTCCGGGGCGATCCGCGGGGCGTCTGGTTCGGCGAGCTGATCTCCACCTCGCAGCTCTTCGCCCTGATCGGGTTTGCGGTGGGGCTCGCCTTCTACCTGCGGAACCGGAAGAAGTTCCCGATCCTGGTCGTCTGAGACGTGACCGAAGAACGGCTCCTCCTCACGGTCCCCGACGACGCGGAGCCGCTGCGGCTCGACCGGTTCGTGGCCGACTTCTCGGGGCTCTCCCGCGCCCGGGGGGAGCGGCTCATCGAAGAGGGCGCCGTCACGGTGAACGGGATGGTGGTCACCAAGCCCTCCGCCAAGGTGAGTCCGGGGATGGTGGTGGACGTAAACGTCCCGCCGACAAAGCCGTCCACCCTGACCCCCGAAGCGATCCCGCTGACCATCGTCTATGAAGACGACCAGTTGATGGTCATCGACAAACCGGCGGGAATGGTGGTCCACCCCTCCGCCGGGCATGAGGCGGGGACGCTGGTCCACGCGATCCTCTCCCACTGCGGCGACCACCTCTCCGGCGTCGGGGGGGTGGCCCGCCCCGGTATCGTCCACCGGCTCGACCGGGAGACGTCGGGGCTCATCATGGTGGCGAAAACCGACGACGCCCACCGGGGACTGGCGGCGCAACTGAAATCGCGCCAACTCTCACGCAGCTATCTGGCCGTGGTCCGGGGGACGCCGAAGAACGAGGCGGGCGAGATCAACGCCCCTATCGACCGCGACCCGAAAGAGCGCAAACGGATGGCCGTGGTGGCCGACGGGCGCCCGGCCCTCTCCCGCTACAAGGTGTTGTTGCCGCTGAAGGGCGCCTCCGTCGTCCGGGTGGAGCTTTCCACCGGGCGGACCCATCAGGTGCGGGTCCACCTGAAACATATCGGCCACCCGGTTCTCGGCGACGTTCTTTACTCCAAGGCGGGGGAGAAGGACCGGATCGACCGGCAGGCGCTCCACGCATGGAAGCTGACCTTTATTCACCCGGCTACCGGGGAGACGATGAGCTTCACCGCGCCGCTGCCCGACGACATGGCCCGGCTGATACAACACCTCGGCGGCGACCCCGCCTTCTTTCTGTCGCAGGACTGACCGATGATCGATTTTAACGAAGAGGACGAGCGACGCTTCGCCGTCAGCCGGTTCGCCCGATGGTTCGCTTGGGGCTCGCGGTTTCTCGCCTTCCCATTGGTGGAGTTCTACTTCAAGGTGATGCACCGGACCCGGGTCATCGGCCTTGAGAATATCCCCCGCGAAGGGGGGGTGATGATCTGCGCCAACCATCAGGCGTGGGTCGATACGCTGCTGATCCCCATCACCTTCATCAACCGGTGGAAGACGACCCCCTTCATGGCCCCTGCCAAGGAAGAGCTGTTCAAAGTTCCGGTCATCAGAACCTTCATCCGCCTCTGGGGCGCCTTCCCGGTGAAACGGCGCCAGCGCGACTTCGACGCCATGAAACGGATCGCCTACTACGCCAACCACTACCCGGTGATGCTCTTCCCCGAAGGGACGAGGAGCAAGACCGGCGAGCTTCTGCGGGGGCGCTCCGGCGTCGGCTGGATCGTCCACTCGGCGCGGCCCACGGTGATCCCGACGCTGGTCATCAACAGCGAGTGGTATCCCGGCGGAAAACGGGGGAACAAATGGTTCGGCGTCCCGTATATCGTCGTCTTCGGCAAGCCGCTCGACGTCTCGGACCTGACGAGCCAGCCGGAGAGCAAGAAGGTGTCGCAGGAGATCGCCGACCGGATCATGGCCGCCATCGCCGACCTGCGGGAGAAGCATCAGGGATTGCACCTGACCCCGCCGCAACTGGGCGCCCCCGGCCCGAAGAGCGACAATGAAGCCGAAGGGTGATCTGCTCACTTATGAGCGGGAAGCGATAGAGGGAGGATTCGCCCGTATCGCAGGCGTTGACGAAGCGGGACGAGGGCCGTTGGCCGGAAACGTCGTCGCGGGCGCGGTGGTGTTGCCGGTCGGATTGACCATCGACGGGCTGACCGACTCGAAGCAGTTGAGCGAAGCCCAACGGGAACGGCTTTTCGACGTCATCCACGCCGTCGCCGTCGCCGTGGGGGTGGGGGAAGCGACCCCGCAGGAGATCGACCGGCTCAACATTTTGCAGGCGACGCGCCTTGCCATGCGCCGCGCCGTCGATGCCCTTGGCGACGCGCCGGGACTGTTGCTCATCGACGGGAACAAGGCCATCGACTGGCCGGGAGCGCAGAAGACCATCGTCAAAGGGGACGCGAAGTCGCTCTCCATCGCGGCGGCTTCCGTTATCGCCAAAGTGACCCGCGACCGACAGCTCTACGCCATGGCCGAAGCCTACCCAGCCTACGGGTTCGACCGGCACAAAGGATACCCCACCCGCGATCACCTCGCCGCCATCGCCACCCACGGGCCGACGCCGGAGCATCGGATGACGTTTCGCGGCGTCAGGAAGGACGCCCCCGTTCAGCAGGGGCTTATCTGATGGGAGTCATTCGGGGCGTGCGTGACTGGCTCGCCCGTCGGCAGTACGAACGGTCGAAGAAGGGGACCGCCGACGTCGGGCGATACGGCGAACAGCTCGCCGTCAACGCGCTCCGCGACGCAGGGTACGCCATCATCGCCCGGAACGAAATCATCGACCGGCGAGAGATCGACATCATCGCCAAAGAGGGCGACCTGCTGGTGTTTGTCGAAGTCAAAACCCGCCGCGACCATGCGTTCGGCACGCCCATGGAAGCCGTCACCCGAAAAACCCAGGAACGGTTCCGCTACGCCGCGAACCTTTACCTTGTGCGACACAAGCTGAAAGAGACATCGGTGCGATTTGATGTGGTCACGATTGATCTTTCCGATGGGGAGGAGAAGGTGGAGGTGGTGCGGGGGGCGTTTTGAAGTATAATATTACATTCATAGTTGCCAGGGAGAATCATGGAGCAGCCAAACAAGAAGTTGGGTTTCATCATAATACTTGTCATCACTCTCCTCTTCATTTACGTGGTCTATAAAGCATCAGACGATTTCCGCCTTGGAGCAATTAGCCTTGTTGGCACAGCTTCACTTGCGATATATGCGCATTACACGGCAAGAGAGAGAGAAGCAAAGGCTCGTCACTACGCTGATAAACGCGAGGTTTATGAGCAATTCTTCGCAATCATGTTTCATTACCTTGAGAATGCTCGCAAAGGAAATACAGGCCAGGATTCTGAAATCGACATATCCGAACTCTTTACTTTCAAGAAGAAGCTTCTTATTTGGGGAAGCGCAGAGGTGATCAACTCGTGGCTTAACTATGAGATTTCAGCAAGACCTTCAGATAACAATCAAAGCGTCTTCCCTGCAATCGAAAAAGTAATCCGCGCTATGAGAAATGACCTTGGCCACGATGATTCTATTTTAGAATCCGGCAGTTTGCTCTCACTAATCATCGTCGCTGAAGAGCGAGCGACCTTCATGCAACACTTCCATCGAAATCAGGATTCGAATTGATTTACTTGATTCCCAACACCCCCACCATCGCCTCATGCAACGCGCCGTTGCTGGCGACGATCTCGCGGCCCCAGACGTTGAACGCCCCGCCGTTCGCATCGGTGACGACGCCGCCCGCTTCCTTCACGAGCAGGGCTCCGGCGGCCATGTCCCACGGGTGGAGGTGATATTCCCAGAAGCCGTCGAGGCGGCCACACGCGACATAGCATAGATCAAGCGCGGCGGCGCCGGGGCGTCGGATGGCTTGCGCCCGCATGGCAAATCGTTCAAATTGCGGGATGTTGGTGACGTTCGTCGTCCTGATCGCATACGGGAAGCCGGTGGCGAGCAACGCCTGCTCCAACTCCCCTACCTCACTCACCTTTATCGGCGCGCCGTTCAACATGGCGCCTTTCCCTACCGTGGCGGCGAACAGCTCGTCCCGCGTCGGGTCGTAGACGGCGCCGACGGCCAGTTCCCCGTTCGCCTCGAACCCGACGGAGGCGCAGTAGACGGGAAAGCCGTGGGCGAAGTTGGTGGTGCCGTCGATGGGGTCGATGATCCACTTGAACGGCGAGTCGCCGCTGGCGCCCCCTTCTTCCCCGACGACGGCGTGATCGGGAAAACTTTCCCGGATAATCGCCACGATGGCTTTCTCGCAGGCGACGTCGGCTTCGGTGACGAGGTCGATGGCGCCTTTGTGCCGCACTTCGAATCCTTTGGCGGTGAACTCCCGCATGATCGCCCCCGCCACCCGTGCGGCCTTTTCGGCGACGGCCCTCTCTTTCGCGTACATCAGTCGATTCTCTCTTCTATCCATCCCCCACCGACAACGACGTCGCCGTGATAGACGACGACCGCCTGTCCGGGGGCGATGGCGTTTTGCGGTTCATGAAACGTGACGACCACCCGCTCCCCTTCCGCCGTCACGTCGGCGGGGGCGTCGGGGCTGTTGTGTCGTATCCGTGCGGTGAAGGTCAGCCCTTCGATCTCGTCTTTCGGCACGAGCCAGTTGAAGTCCCGCGCCACCAGCGTCCGCCCCATGATGGCCTCCCGCCCGCCGACGACGACCCGGTTGGTGTCGGGTTCGACGCGGGTGACATAGAACGGTTGCGGCGCGGCGATGCCCAGCCCTTTTCGCTGGCCGACGGTGTAATGCAAATACCCACTGTGACGCCCGATGACCTTGCCATCGGCGGTGACGATGTCACCCGCGCCGACGGCGCCCCCTTCCTTTTCGACGAGAGCTGCGTAGTCGTTGTCGGGGATGAAGCAGATCTCCTGGCTCTCTTTTTTCTCGGCGACATTCAGCCCCACCTCCCGGGCCAGCGCGCGGGTTTCGTCTTTGGTCATGTCGCCAAGGGGAAAGAGGATCGAGCCGAGCCGGTGGGCCGGTATCCCAAACAGAAAGTAGCTCTGATCCTTTTTCGGATCGACGCCGCGCAGCAACGCCGGGCGCCCGTGGAACTCCCCGATCCGGGCGTAATGGCCGGTGGTGATCTTCGTGGCGCCGATTTTCTCCCCCTGTATAAAGAGGTGGTCGAACTTGATGGCGCTGTTGCAGAGCGCACAGGGGTTGGGCGTCCGCCCGGCCCGATAGTCGGCGATGAAGGGATCGACCACCATCCGCCGGAAGGCGTCCTTCACATTGAGCGTGTAATGGGGGAAGCCGAGCTTGTCGGCCACCCGGCGGGCGTCGTTGGCGTCGTCCAACGTGCAGCAGGCGCCGTGGCGGGCCTCGGTCCCCGCCGGGTCTTCCCACACCCGCATGGTGACGCCGACGATCTTCCGCCCCTCCCGTGCCAACAGCGCGGCCACGGCGGAGCTGTCCACCCCGCCGCTCATGGCGACAAGGATCAGTTCGGTGTCGTTCATATCTCCTCAGAATATCACGCAGGCTTGCGCAGACCTTAACCTGTCGAGAACTGCGCGCCAACGAGCGCGCCTCCCCGATAACGTGTGGAGAGGAAGACCCGCAAGGGTCCGTGAGCATCTCGTTTCCGCTTTCGACACCCCGGAGGCAACGCAGGCAGGTTTCGCTTATAATCTCCCCCATGACCGCCTATGCTTTGCGCCGAACCCTGATGATGATTCCCATGATGTTGGGGATCACCCTCATCTCGTTCTTCATCATCTCCGCCGCCCCCGGCGACCCTACCGAGATTGCCACCGACCTGAACCCCAACGTCTCCGCCGAGGCGGTCCAGAAGATCCGCGCTCTCTATCACCTCGACGAGCCGTGGTACGTCCAGTACTGGCTCTGGCTGAAACGGGTGGCCGTCCTCGACTTCGGCGACTCCTTCTCCCCCGACGGCAGGCCGGTCATGGAGAAGATCAACGAGCGGCTCCCGGTGACGCTGTTCATCAACATCGTGGCGCTCGCCATGAACATGCTGCTCGCCATCCCCATCGGCGTCATCGCCGCCACCCGTCCCTATGGCTGGTTCGACAAGGTGACGACCCTCTTCGTTTTTCTCGGCGTCTCCGCTCCGACCTTCTGGGTAGCGTTGCTCCTGATGATCCTCTTCGGCGTCCATCTGGGATGGCTGCCGATCTCCGGCCTCGTCGCCTACAACCACGACCAGCTCTCCCTCATGGGGCAGATGGTCGACTACGCCCGACACTTGGCCTTGCCGGTGTTGATCTCCGGCCTCACCGGGCTTGCGTTTCTCTCCCGGCTGACCCGGCAGAACACGCTGGAGACCTTGCGCGCCGACTACATCGTCACCGCCCGGGCCAAGGGGCTGCCCGAATCGACCGTGCTGTTCAAGCATTCCCTGCGCAACGCTCTGCTGCCGTTGGTCACCACCATGGGGCTGACGCTGCCGTCGCTCATCGGCGGCTCGGTGATCTTCGAGTCGATCTTCGCCATCCCCGGTCTGGGGCAGCTCTTCTATCAGGGGGTGATGATGCGCGACTACCCGTTAATCATGGCGAGCCTCGTCATCATCTCGTTCCTGACCCTCGTCGGGAATCTTCTCGCCGATCTGGCCTACGCCTACGTCGACCCCCGGATTTCGTATGAATAACTATCTGCGTTGGCGGCGCGGTGTCGAATGCGGGCGCGGGATACTCATGTACGAGCGTGTACACTCCGTTCCCTTGCCGCGCATTCTCCTTGCGCCGCCTGCCTCGATAACGTTATTCATTACGAAATGACCGACATAACCATCACCCCTGAACGGGCGCACACCTTCTGGGCGCTCTTCCGGCGCCGGTTCGTTCGGAACCGGTTGGCGGTGGCGGGGGGGATCGTCGTCTTCACGCTGACGCTGGTGGCCCTCTTCGCCCCGCTCATCGCCCCCTACGACCCGTCGGCCATCGACACGCAGGCGTCGGCCATCCTCGCCCCCCCGTCGGCGAGCCACTGGTTCGGCGCCGACGATCTGGGGCGAGACGTCCTCTCCCGGATGATCTATGGCGCAAGGATTTCGCTGGCGGTCGGCTTCGTGGCGGTCGGCATCGCCACCCTCATCGGCGTCCTGCTGGGGGCGGTGGCCGGCTACTTCGGCGGACTGGTCGATGGCGTCATCATGCGGTTCACCGACCTGATGCTGACGATCCCCTCGAT
>JADGCD010000307.1 GCA_015229165.1 Nitrospinota bacterium
CGGCGTCGTCGGTAGGAGGCTCTCCCCCGCCGACCGTGAGGGGCTGCTGGCCGACTATCACCGCCCCTACCGGCAGGCGGTGTGCGCGGCGGTGGAGGAGGGGTTGCGCCGCCGGGGCGCGGTCACGCTCCTGTCGGTCCACAGCTTCACCCCGAGGTTGAAGGGGGTCGTTCGCAACGTGGACGTGGCGGTGCTCTATGACCCGGCCCGTCCGGCGGAAGGGCGTCTGGCCGACGCGATTCTCGCCCCCTTCGCCGCGGCCGGTTTGCGGGTCCGCCGCAACTATCCGTATCGCGGCGTCTCCGACGGTGTCGCCACCGCCCTGCGCAGACGGTTCGATCGGGCCGGGGAGCGGCTCGTCCCGGTGGAGATCGAATACAGCCACCGCCTCTTCGACGGCGGTTGGCGCCCGGCGCGGCTGGCCGAACTGACGGCGGAGGGGATCGCCGCGTTCAAGGGGTAGCCGCCGCCTGGGCGGGAGAGTCGCGCCGGACGTGCGCCCCTTACCCGCACCCGGCGGGACGATAGACAAGCTGAACCATTCCGACGCCGAAGGGGCGCTGATCAAGCAGCGTGAGCCGGTGGCGTTTGGCCGTTCCGGCGAAGAGGGGAACCCCCGAACCGAGAATCGCCGGAACCACCGTCACGATCAGCTCGTCCACCAGCCCGGCGTCCAACGCCTGCCGGATCAGCTTCCCTCCGTCGAGATAGACATCTTTCTCCCCGGCCGCGCTTCGCGCTTCGGCCACCAGCGTCGCAATGTCGCCGCCGACCCTCCGGACGGTCTCGGGGCTCCCGTCGGGGAGGGGGCGGTGTGTCGCCACCAGAACCGGCAGGGCGCCGTAGAACCAGCCCCCCATCCGGGTCACTGCGTCGAAGGTCCGCCGTCCCATCAGCAGGGCGCCGACGTCGGCGATGAAGGCTTCGTAGGTCACGGCGCCCGGCTCCGGGACGAGGGGAGTCCCGTCGGTCCCCGGCAACCACGACAGGTCGTCTTCCGGCCCGGCGATGAAACCGTCCAGCGAACAGGCGATGTAGACGCGGACGCGGCCCACGCTCAATCCTCCGGGCCGACCCAGAAAAAAGGGGTTGTGGGCCACTTCCCACAGGTGGCCGTCGGGGTCGGCGAAGTAGCCGGAGTAGCCCCCCCAGAATACCTTCTGCGGCCTCTTGATCGGGGTGGCGCCCGCCGCCACCGCCAGCGCGAAAACCGCGTCGGCCTCTTCCTCCGAGGCCACGTTATGGGCAAGGCTGAACCCGGCGAAACCGCTCCCCGTAGCCGGGACATGGGCGTCCTCGGCCAGCGCCTCCCGTCCATAGAGCCCCAGCCACGTCCCGTTCAGCGTAAAGAACGCCACCGACGGGGGCGATTCCATACGGGGAAAACCGAGGGCTTCGTAGAAGGCGACTGACCGGGGCAGATCGGCCACGCCGAGGGTGATCATGCTGATGTGCGGTTTCATGGACGCCCCCTTTATATAGTATTTCGATATGTTATCGCTATTGACAGGGTGTGGAAAAACGTTATCGAGGCAGGCTCCGGTAGGAGAAAGCAGGCGAGAAACCGGAACGTATGTGGGAATACGTGAGGATTTCGAGACTGGCTTCGACACCCCGGAGACAACGCAGATAGTTTTTCCACGGCCTGTTAGGGGTCGGGCGTCAAGGGGGTGTCATCCCAGATACTTGCGGACCCGGGAGAGAAGGTCGTCCGCTTGAACCGGTTTGGCCAGAAAATCGTCGGCCCCCCGGGCGAAAGCCTGGTTGCGGGTGTCGGCGTTGCGCCCGGTCAGGACGATGACCGGAATGTCCCTCCCCACCGGGTCGGCCTTCAGCCGCTCCAGCAGGGTGAACCCGTCCATGACCGGCATCATGACGTCGGCGATAATCAGGTGGGGGGGGCTTAGCGCCAGCAGGGCCAGCGCCCGGTCGCCGTTTTCCGCCTCCACCACCCTCACGCCGATGCCTCCCAGATAGTGGCGCACCGTCATACGCAGCGCCAGCTCGTCGTCCACCACCAGCGCCACCGGCTGGACCATGGGCAGCCGGGCGACGAAGGTGGTTCCGGCCCCCGGTGTCGAGGCGACCGTCAGATCCCCTCCGTGGGCCTTCATGATGTCGGCGCTGTAGGGGAGCCCCAACCCTGTCCCCGCCTCCCCCTGCGTCCCCCGGCGGGAGGTGCGGACTTCGTGCCGGAAGAGGTCGGGGAGGATCGCCGGGTCGACCCCTACGCCGGTGTCTTTCACCGCGATGGCGGCAGGGTCGTCCGGGGGGACGAAGAAGGTGATCCGGTCGCCGGGGCGGCAGAACTTGAGGGCGTTGTTCAGAAGATTGCGCAACACCTCGCCGAAAAGGGTGGTGTCG
>JADGCD010000308.1 GCA_015229165.1 Nitrospinota bacterium
CGCTTACTCAAAAACGATCGGATCGTCCATGTCCGAGCAGAAGTCGAACGTCTCCGACTCGCTCTCGCTGCCGTCGGCGAAAGACGCCTTGAGGAACTGTTCGCACGACTGCCCGCCGGTCGAGGGATCCCACACCATCTTGACCTTTTTGCCAACCCCGATCCCGCCGCCGAGATCGAATTTGCCCCAGCTGTTGCCGTCCTCAGAAGCGGCGAGGCCGGTGATTTTGGAGTCGGTGTCGTTCTGGACGAAGAAGTAATACTGCTCGGCGAAAGCCGGGCTCGCGCCAAAAGCAACGGCAATGACGAGCGTCGCAGCAAAAAGCCCCTTCAGATTCATACCCATATTTTCTCCCTGTTGTTAGTGAGGCAAAGTGATTTTTGCCATAATGCGCTACATAGGCGGGAATCGTAGCAGGCGCCATGAGCGGAATCAAATGGAATCATTTGCTCCCCCGCCGTCAGCGCCTGACAAAAGTCGCTCCCGCCTCCGTTCCCGCCATTTGACGGACGGCCCACGGGCCGTTCGCTCACGTCAGCTCTCGCCCTTCCCGCACGGACGACCTTTTCCCCCGTTCACCGGACCTGGGTAGCGCTTTACCCCTTGATCCTCGAACTCAGGCTGAGAAACTACCAAGCGCTCCCGACCCTTGACTTTTGGGGACAAGGGGATACTATGCGCCCCATGGGGGACGCCATGCGCTCCTTGCTATTCGCATCGGTATTCCCCCATCGGCTCGGGACGCCATCCATATCGAAGGGGGAATACGATGCGGCTCCGGTATCTTTGTCTGCTCGGATTGACGATGGCTCTTGACGGAGGCGGCGCCCTCGCCGGACCTGCCTCGATAAACGATGTCACCCGGTGGGAGGTGACGTCGAGCGTCGAGGTCTCCAAAACCGTAAAAACCGACGAGCTGACCGAAAGCTGGACGTTGAAAAGCCAGGGAACCGCCCGCATCGCCAGCCTTGCCCCGGCGGGGAGCGTCCACGTCCAGTGGGGCGGCCCCCAATATCGACCCGACGGCGCCGTCGCCTACGACGGGACGGGAACCGCCACGGCCACCTATCGGCTGACGGTTCCCCAGCGCGGGGCCACCGAACCGGGGTGGGAAGACCGTTGCTCCTTCTCGGGACCGGTCCCCTACACGGCGATGCTCTTCGGCTATCCGGGCCAACCGGTGATGGGAGGGGCGAAACCTGCGCTGGCCGTCGACTCCACCTGCGTACGGAAGGGGCAATCGATGGCAGGCGAGCCCCATTTCTCGCCGAGCGACATCCCCGCCTCCTGCGAAGGGGCGATGCCGGTCGTCAAGGGAACGACCGTCACCCTGTCAGCCACCTGCGAGGAGAACGGATTCACGATCAAATACCGGTTCGAGGCCAAACCGGCCGGAGCCGGGGGACGATGAGGGGCGTCGCCCACGGCATCGCTCTGGGGCTCTGGCTCCTTTCGGCGACGCTCGCCGAAGGAGCGTCGGCGGAGCCTGCGCCCGGCTATCTGACCCTCCCGGCCAAGGCGAAGTTCGGCGCCACGGCGTACGAGGCCCACGGGGAGATCGCCTTCCCCATCGCCGACCGGGAAGAGCCGATGACGCAACAGGGGCGCCATTGGTACATCGAATGGTCGCTGCCGGGCGTCTCCGACGAACTGCCCGGGGAACAGCTTTGGGCCGCCATCGAGCCGTCGCTGCGCAAAGGGGGCTGGGAACGGCTGCGACTGCAAGGAGCGGAGGGGACCTTCCGCTATCGCAAAGGGAACGTCGAAGCGTGGCTCTCGATGCTGTCGGCAGTGGGGTCGGATATGCGTCTGGACCTGATCGAACGGGGCGCGGCGGCCCTCCCGTTCGCCCTCCCCTCTCCGGCGGCAAAGCCGGAGAAGCTCGACCCGGGCAAGGATATTCCCTACCTTCCCCCCCTTCCCGGCGCGACGCTGGCCGACGGCGCCTACACGCCCGAACCATTCCTTGCGCCGACGGACGCCAACGGGGAGATGGCGGCGGTCGCCCCCGGCTCCCATCGACGCCTCTACGGAGAGCCAACGGGGATGTCGAGCCTTGCCTTTGTCGCCGCCTACGAACCGGCGCTGAAGAAAGCCGGGTGGCGGGTGGTCCATATCGCGCGCAACGCCGCCGGAGCGGACATCGTTGCCCACTATGCCCGCCAGGGGCGCGACATTTGGGCGCGGCTCCATCAGGGAGGGGGGGACATGACCTTCACGGTCGGCGTGGCCGATGGGGTCGACATGGGGGCTCTGCTGGCCCGCGACTGCCGGGCGCCCCTGCATGGGGCCCTGTTCGACTTCAACCGGGCCACCTTCAAACCGGAGGCCGAGACGGCGTTGATCCGCGCCCGAG
>JADGCD010000309.1 GCA_015229165.1 Nitrospinota bacterium
CTCGTGCTCGGCCATGTAGTAGGTCGAGATGAACGGCCCCGTCGCCCCCGCCTCGAACACGACTTCGGCCACCGGCCCTTCGGCCAGGATCCGCTTGAGCGCGGCGATGAGCCGGAACAGGGGCGTCACGCTGCAGGTGTAGAGGTTGTTGATAAAAGCGCGAGGGAAGGCGCCGTCGCCGATGGACACGCGATCGGCCACCTCCCGAAGCGCATCGATGAGGGCCACGTCGTCAATCACTTCAGCGGCCAGGTCGATCCGTCGCCCCGGCAGCGAGATGACGTGGTCGGTCAGGACAACGTCGTCCGGGCCGATCCGGTCGGTAAGCGCGCGGTCGGGGTCAGCGGTGTAGAGGACGAAGAGACGTCTGGTCATGGCCTGTGCAGTGTAGCGCACTTTCGGGGTCCGCCGGAGGCGACCGCTCCTCCGTCAGGTAACGGCGCTCTCCCTCTCCCGGGCGAAGAGATAGCCGATGGCGATGGCGGTCAGCGGGTTGGCGAAGAGGACGTACGCGAAAAGCGACTGGACGATCAGGCAGGTCAGGAAGACGAGGCAGGCGAAGACCAGCGGTTCGCTTTTATGCCGCCACCCGGCGTACAGGGCGCCGCCGAAAAGGAACACCCAGGCCACCGTCCCGACGGCGCCGAACTTCATGAAGAGTCCCGCCGGGGTGAAGTGGGGGACGGCGAAGGTGACGCCGATATCGACGTGCATCCATTCATATCGATAGCCGAACCCCCTCCCCACCACCATCTCCAGCGGCGTCATGCCCGCCACCGCCGAGCGGGCGTCATAGTAGCGGTGCCGGTCGATCCGCCGGAGCAGCGCCCCCACCGGCCCGACCGGCGGGTCGGCCCAACCGGTCGACTCGTCCGTTCCGCCGACCAGCGCCTGCGACAGGGTGACGCTCGTGGCGACGCTCTTCTTCGCTCCGGGGGAGAATTCCACGAGTAGTCCCGAGCCAAGCGCCGCCAGCGCCACCAGCATCCCCAACGACGCCAGACCGCGCGGATGGAGCATCCATCGCCGAAATCCGAGCGCAAGGGCCAGCAGCAGCCCAAGAATAATCATCCGCTTGCCCGCCATGAGGGCGACAACCAGGATGAACATGGCCATCGGTTGTCCGCCGGTGGCCATCGACCAGATGAAGGGGAACAAAAGCTGCGGCGTCAGGTTGAAGTAAATCCCCGGTACCGTAGATGAAAGCGCCATCAGCGCCCCGACGCCGATGACGGCGAAGAGAACCGCCACCACCGCGTACACGCCAAGGAAGCGAACGAACAGCGCCCGATGGTCCCGGTCGCCGAAAAGATGACTGAAAATAACGATCTTGAGCAGGAAAAGGCCGTAGAGGAGCGATTCGGTTACCAGTGACCGGGTGAACTGAAAGTTTAAAAACCCCAGCGACAGGGCGAGGAGAACCACCGCCCCGGCCAGCAGGACGCTCCTGGCGGGACGGAGCGGGAGACGATTGCGCAAAACAACGCCGACAAACAGCAGATCCACCAGATAGCCGAGGGCGAGGATCAACGGCACGGCGTCGAATAGGCGCAACGTCCGGGCCAGCGCCAGGAGGCACCCCCCCGACTGCAGGGCCACGGCCATGTAGTACAGAATGACCGCCCGCCGGATGTCGGGGACTGTCCGCTCCCCGGCCCCCTCCGCCTCGGCGACCGTCACGTCCATGCGCCCGCTCCCGTCAACCCGTTCAGCCGTCGGACCACCGAGGCGGCCACCGCGGCATGCCCCTCGGCGGAGAGATGGTGATGGTCGGGCGTATAAAAGCGCTCCACGTCGCCTTCGAAAATATCGGTCAGCAGGTCGGGACCAAACGCCTCCGCCAGCAGGCCGTTATAGCGGGCGACGTTCTGTTCGATCAGGGGGTTCTTCCGCCGATACCCTTCGTTGGGGACCCCAATGGGCACGACCACGAACCGGGCCGGGGCGAAGACCTGCTTGATCCGGTCGAGATTGGCGGCGAACCGCTCCGGCGAGACGTAGGTGATCTTGCGCGTGGTGATGAGCCGGGCGTAGCTCTTCCGCACAAAGGCGTGGGTCAATCGTTGAACGAAACCGGGAAGACGGGCGATCACTTTCCGCTCGATCTCGGAAAGGGCGCGGGGGGAAGCGTCGACGATGCCCACCTGCAAGACCACCACCTCGGGGGCGAAAGCCCCCAACTGGTTGTCGAGCGCGTTGACCATCATGGTGGTGTGGAGCCCCGGCTGGACATAGTAATACGGCTCGACGACCGCCACCGTCTCCCGCGCCACCCGGTAGAGCCAGACGTCGCTGGCATACACCGGGAACGGCTTCAAGCGGGGAACCCCCAGTGAAT
>JADGCD010000310.1 GCA_015229165.1 Nitrospinota bacterium
CTCATAGGATATAAATATGGAATAAATGCTGCCGGCAATTTTTTATATAATTTATATGTATTTAAATTATTATTTTCAAATATATTGTCAAGAGTTATGTAATTATTTTGTCTATTAATTCCTATCTTTTTTATATGTTCTTTCGTATAACCTTTAAGCATATTAAAGTAAATAAATTTACATGAGCTGCTGCCAGCAACATTTAACAGGGAATTAATGATAAAACTAAATAAAATAGGTATTCCAGCCCTACCATGGTCAGATTTGAGTACTGAAGTTAAACACTCTCCTGATTTTCCTGTATCAAATGCGTTAAGGCACGAAGTGCTTACATTGCCAATACATCAAAATATAACACCGCAACAGGCGCAATGGATTGGAAAAGAGGTAGTTAGACACATAAAAAAAAACTTATTGTAATTATAAAGTTAATATTGCAATCCACCAAAATATCTTTTTCAGTGGATTGCAAGTTAAGTTACCTACACAAACGTTCCATAAATTGTTCTTTTTCTATCTTCTTTTTTTTAGATTCCTGTGAAGCTCCACTCGTTGAAGATTCTGCTGTAGCTACATTGCTTTCACCAGTAGCACCAGTATCTTTTTTTTCTGCAACAGCACAAGCGGACAAGGTTAAGGATAAGATTAGCAGAAAAACAACGATCAAGGCGCTTACCTTTCTATCAAACATACTTTTGCCCTCCTAAATAGTGATTGTTTTGATAAATCCCTTAATTATAGGTAAAAAACGGAAAAACACTGTACTTAGTATTAATATTGACACAGAATTGAAACTGCTTGAGTTTTATATTAATATAATATAACATGTTATTGTAGTTTTTAACAACTATATGTTATTTGTAGGTGTAAAAAAAATATAAATAAAGTATAATTATTTATTGTTAATGCAGAGGATGTGTATAATAATTAAGGAACAATTAAAAATAAAGAGTAAAATAAAAAAACACCTTAAATAAGCTAATTACTTTATTTTATTATAGCAAAAGAAGTTTTGGAGAAAGATATGAAAGATACAAATAAAAAAAATGCCCTTTCAACAATAGAAAAGGGTTTATATGCCCCTTATATGTACTCATACGCTTCAATAGAATACTTTGGGCTTGCTTCTTATAGTTATATAAAAGTAGGTGGTGAGCTTTTAGCCCATTCAGCTGTAATAATTACAACGCCTATTTGGAATACAACTGTGAAGAGCTCTAAATACATAGTTAACACCATATCTACAGCAACAAAGGCAAGTTTAAAGGCAACCGTAAACAGTTATAAATGGCTAACCAATGGCGTTGGGGCTGGTTATAAAAAGACAGTTAATTTGTGTACAACAAAACGTACAAAACAACTCAATCGTATTGAAGAGATGATTTTTAACATTGACAGAAGACTTGCGGAAATGGAAAAATATGGCATTGTTATGCAAACAAATCAAACACCGGTACAGAAAGATGAAAAGAAAAAGGTTAATGAAGAGAAAAAGGCTTTTTTAAAAGGAATCGTGCAACAAAATATAATGCTTAGGGTTTAGGAAGATTACAATGAGAACTAATATTATAAATATGGGTATAGACCTTGGTACCTCAAGGACGGTAATAGCTTGTGATAATGGAGTAAGGACATTTACTCCAAGTTTTGTGGGATTTCCAAAAGATGCTGTATCTCAAAAACTTTTTTCTAAGGATGTGGTGCTTGGTGAGGAGGCGTTAAAAAACAGGATGTCTCTTAACATGTATCGTCCTTTTGAAAAAGGGGTGTTAAAGTTTTCTGACGATGCAAACGTAGAAAATGCAGATTACAAGCAGGCGTTAGATGCAGCCAGATATATTATGCAGTATATGGTTGATGTGGCAAAGAAAGGGGCTATTTATGAAGGTGATACCTTTATTGTAAGAGGTGTCGTAGGTGCTCCAGCGCTTGCAAGCATAAAAAACAAAAAAGCCCTTTTGGATATTGCCAGGGGGATTTTAGATGATGTTATGGTAGCTTCTGAGCCTTTTACGGTTGCGTATGGGCTTGGCTATCTGACAAATGCTCTAATCATTGATATAGGAGCTGGAACTGTAGATTTATGCAGAATGCACGGCACTATTCCTAACGATGAGGACCAAATAACAACATTTAAAGCAGGTGATTATGTTGATCAGATTTTTTATGAGCTTATAATGAAAAAATATCCTGACGCAAACCTAACTGTCAACATGATAAAACGTTTTAAAGAAGAAAACGCTACGATTTTACCTCAAGGAGAGAAGATTTTTATAGATATTCCTATAAAGGGAAAACCAGATAAACGGGATGTTACTGATGAGTTAAAACAGGCAT
>JADGCD010000311.1 GCA_015229165.1 Nitrospinota bacterium
CCGCTCGGCTGCTCCGGGATCCGAGTTGTCTACATACCGCTGGCTGTGTGATACGCCGCCAATCCCCTCGCCCTGAACCCCGACTCCCTCTCCGACGCCGTCGTCGCAAAAGAGAAGGAGATCTACGAGGTCAAGGCCAAGGAATCGGGCAAACCGGACAACATCATCGCCAAGATCGTCGAGGGGCAGGTCAAGAAATTCTACGGCGAGGTCTGTCTGACCATGCAGCCGTTCGTCAAGGACCCGGACAAGACCATCGACCAGCTCGTCACCGAAACCGGCAAGAAGCTGGGCGACGTGATCGGGGTCAAGGGCTTCGTCCGCTACCAGCTGGGCGAGTAAAGGACACCATGGGCGCCACGCCGAAGAAGCTTCCCTTCAAACGGGTTCTGCTGAAAGTCACCGGCGAGGCGTTCGTCGCCAAGCCGGGGAACCACGGCATCGAAGTCGACGCCCTCAACCATCTGGCGATGGAGATCAAGGGGGTCCGCGACCTCGGGCTCGAGATCGCCGTGACCGTGGGGGGGGGGAACATCTTCCGGGGCGCCATGGCGGCCGAGGCCGGCATGGACCGGGTCTCGGCCGACTACATGGGGATGCTTGCCACCATGATCAACGGGCTGGCTCTCCAGAACGCGCTGGAGGCCATCAACGTCGACACCCGGGTGCTGACTTCCAT
Organism: Nitrospinota bacterium; assembly: GCA_015229165.1. GTDB lineage: Bacteria > Nitrospinota_A > UBA7883 > UBA7883 > JADGGD01 > JADGCD01. Next base: position 680 of record JADGCD010000311.1, read on the forward strand.
CGACGTCCACCAGCTGGCCGAGCCGTACGTCCGCCGTCGGGCCATGCGCCACCTCGAAAAGGGGCGCGTGGTCATCTTCGCCGGCGGCACCGGCAACCCCTACTTCACCACCGACACCACCGCCAGCCTCAGGGCCATGGAGATCAACGCCGAAGTGATCCTCAAGGCCACCAAGGTCGACGGGGTCTACGACGCCGACCCGATGAAAGACAGCTCCGCCCGCAAGTACACCGAGCTCAAGTTCATCGACGTTTTGAAGAACAACCTGAAGGTCATGGACGCCGCCGCCATCTCCTTGTGCATGGACAACCAGGTGCCGATCATCGTTTTCAACATGACGGTCCCCGGCAACATCAAGCGGGTTCTGACCGGCGAAAAAATCGGAACCATCGTAAGGGGGATCTAGACCCATGTCGACCGACAGCGTCTTCGCCGAAATCAACGGCAAAATGGACAAGACCATCACCTCCCTGGCCCGGGAGCTGGCGGGCGTCCGGACCGGACGGGCCAACACCGGCCTGCTGGACGGCATCACCGTCGACTACTACGGAACCGCCACCGCGCTGACCCAGGTCGCCAGCGTCACCGTCCCCGATCCCCTGACCCTGGGGATCACCCCGTGGGAGAAAAACCTGCTGGGCCCCATCGAGAAAGCCATCCAGGCCTCCGACCTCGGCCTCAACCCGAACAACGACGGCAAGATGATCCGGATCAACATGCCCCCCCTCACCGAGGAGCGGCGTCGCGACCTGACCAAACACGTCAAGAAAATCGGCGAAGAGTCCAAAGTGGCCGCCCGCAACGTCCGCCGCGACGGCATGGACCAGATCAAGAAACTCGAAAAGGACAAGGCCGTCTCCGAAGACGACGCCAAGCGGGCCGGCGAGAAAATCCAGAAAATCCTCGACGAGCATATCGCCAAGATCGACCGGATGCTCGCCGACAAGGAAAAGGAGATCATGGACCGCTAGGGGCCCGACCCGCGGTTTACGATCATGGCCGAGAACGATTCGCAGGCGGGCGTCGACCGGACCCGCCTCCCCCGCCACATCGCCGTCATCATGGACGGCAACGGCCGGTGGGCCGCCGCCCGCCGACGCCCCCGCATCTTCGGCCATCACGCAGGCGTCGCCACCGTCGACCGGATCGTCACCTACTGCCGGAAGATTGGCGTCGAATACCTTACCCTCTACTCATTCTCCGAGGAGAACTGGGCCCGCCCCGCCGACGAAGTAGGGGCGCTCATGGGCATCCTGAAGGAATACCTGAAAAAAGAACTGGCCCGCATGCTGAAAGAGGGAATCCGGTTCAACACCATCGGCGACCTGACACGGCTGCCCCCCTTCGCGCGGGAGGCGGTCGAAGACGCCGTCGCCCGCACCGCCGACCGGACCGGCATGACCCTGACGCTTGCCCTCTCCTACGGCGCGCGACAGGAGATCGTCGAAGCCGCCCGCCGTATCGCCCGCGACGTGGCCGCCGGGACGCTTGCCCCCGACGCCGTGGACGAAGCGGCCTTCGCCTCCCGCCTTTCTACCGCCGCCATGCCCGACCCCGACCTGATGATCCGGACCAGCGGCGAACTGCGCATCAGCAACTTCCTGCTGTGGCAGTCGGCCTACAGCGAGCTCTGGTTCACCGACAAGTTCTGGCCCG
>JADGCD010000312.1 GCA_015229165.1 Nitrospinota bacterium
TATTTCCCCACCGCCACCGTCACGACACCGAAGCTGATCGCCGCAGCCAGCCCCCGGGGGACGCTCATCCTCCCGGTCGCCAGCATGGCCGCCACCTGCGACGCGCCGTAGGCGGTGGCGACCACCACCACCGCAAAGAGGGGATGGAGCCACCCCAGCGCCAGAAGCGACGCCGCCGTCACCAACGCCAGCCGGTGGGCCGGATCGCGCAGCCCCCAGTAGAGGGGCAGCAGGAGGGCGATGGCGGCGAAAAAGTAAGGGCTCAGGAAGACGTTCATGAGGGCGAAGGGGTTATCACGCCCGCTTCTTTTCGACGTAGGCCAGAATCCTGTCGACCGAATCGAAGTTGTCGTACACCACTTCCATGGCCGGAACCCTAAGGGAGAAGGTCTCCTCCACGTGGGCCAGCAGAAGGGAAAGGCTCATGGAGTCGAGCAGTTGGGAGCTGAAAAGGGGGGTGGCCGGGGTCAGGTCGGCCTCCTCGTCGTCGAGCAGCTCTTCACGAATGAAAGCGACCAGATCGTCCTGTTGGCTCATGCGACGGTCCCGGATGAAACGGTGGATAGTGACAAGGGAATGGCGCCGACAGCGGCGGATTGCTATCATGCGCTGGCGTCATGATACGCCAAACCTTTTGCCGCAACAAGGCTATGACAAAGAACAACATGGTTCTGGGCCTCTCCGGAAGCCTGCGCAACGCGCGCTACCGGGGGAACGTCGCCCCGCTGCTGGCCGATCTCCGGTCGCTGGCCACCGAGGTCGAACTGGCCGACTATCTGGCCCGGGAGACGAAGGTGCGCCATCAGGCGTTCTTCGAGGCCGGGCGGGACGCGGGGCTGCCGTTCGACGAAATCTTCGCAAACCTTCAGAGCGAACAGCATCGCCGGGGGCTCTCCAACTCCGAAGCGGCGCTGGCCGCCGGACTCTGGGGGGCATTGCAGGGGGGGGCGGACATCTCCTACGCCTCGCTGGCCGACTACTTCGCCGTCGAAGGGAAGAGCCGCGACCTCGACCATCTCCGCTCGCTGGTCCTGGCGGCCGATGCGTTTCTCATCTCCGGGCCGGTCTATTTCGGCGACCGGGGGTCGCTGACCCAGTCGTTTATCGAGTTCCTCACCGCCGACGCGGAGTGCGCCGCCCATGTGCGGGGGAAGGTCTACGGCGGCATCGCCGTGGGCGCCAAGCGGAACGGGGGGCAGGAGACGACGCTGATCTACCAGATCGTGGACATGACCAATCTCTATGCGCTCGCCGTGGGGAACGACAGCCGGACCACCAGCCAGTATGGCGGCACGGTGCTGGCGGGGGACGTGGGGACCATGGCGGGGGACGCCTACGGGTTCGGCACCGCCGTGGGAACCGGCGCTCGGGTGGCCGCCGTCACCGCGCTCAACCGGATCGGCGGGGAGCGTTCGCTGGCCGACGACGCCCGGATCGCCGTCTGGTTGCTGCAGGACGACACCGACGGTCGCGGGGGGAGGATCGCGCGCGACTTCATGGCGGCGGTGGAGGCCGACGTTCCCGGCGTCCGGTTCGACCTGCTGGACATCACGGCCGAAGAGGTCCGCCGCTGCATCGCCTGCGACCTCTGCCCGGTTCGCATCGGTCCGCGCAACGACTACCGCTGCGTCATCGCCGCAGGCTCCGACTGGTTCGTCCGCAACCACACCACGCTGGTGGAGGCCGACGCCATCATCGTGGCCGCCTACAGCCCGGTGGACCGGGGCGACGTCCGCAGCGTCTACCAGCAGTTCATCGAACGGACCCGGTACCTTCGGCGCGACGATTACGTCTTCGCCAACCGGCTGGTGGCGCCGATGATCATCTCGGAAGTCGGCTCGGACCAGAACCTCAGGCTGCGCGCCATGACCTCCATGGTCCGCCACAACACCATCCTCCACCACCCCCTCATCGTCCGGGAGCTGGACGGCGCGCTCCTCCGGTGGGAGTCGTTCGTGTCCAACGGGGTCCGGTTCGCCGAAACCGCCCGCCGCCTCACCGCCGGGAGAATCGCCGCCCCCGACGAGGTGACCGGTCGGAACCACTACCGTCCGGTGGGCTACGTCATCAGCAAGGAAAAGGACGGGCGGGACCGGGAGAGCGAAGCCTTCGAAGCGGTCGAAAAGGGGCGCGTCGCCCAGCGGGAAGCGGAGCGGGCGCGGCTCCGACCGGCGTAGCAGGATGTGGGAAAACTATCTGCGTTGGCTCCGGGGTGTCGAAACTGCGAGGTACCCCCGGAACGAAAACAAATCAACTGCCGGGGGTGAGTTCGAAATCCTCACGTATTCTCACATACGTTCCGGTTCCTCGCTCACTTTCT
>JADGCD010000313.1 GCA_015229165.1 Nitrospinota bacterium
TTTTCAATCAAGGTCCAGATTAAAGCGCATAAAGAATTTGAAATATTAGTTCTATATGAGAGCATGCTCATTTTTTGAATAAGCATGTACTTTCTTTTGTCATAAGGAGAAGCAAATTTTTGGAAAAAATAAATTATTAATAAATAGAATATTAATAGGGCAGGTGCCATCGGCTGATTATTTGTTATTATTAAGTTCATGAATATCTCCCTAAAATTAATGATTATAAGTTTATTTATTATAGAAAAGATTTGAAAATAATAAGCTTGCTTTCTCAGTGGGTAAATAAAATAACCATAAGTAAGGAGAAATTTCTTATCTTTTTTTGAATTTCTTTCACGAAATAATTGAAACATCACTATTATTGGGATAATCACTGCCAATATAATAATTAGAGGGATAGAAATCAAATATCTAAAAATATTATGCTGTAAACTATTGCACTCCAAAGACATGTCGGACAAAAGAAAACTTCTCGGGTCCTTTTCATCACCCAAATTAACGCAGAGAAGGACTCTAAAACTTGGTCCAAGAATCCGTATTAAATTATTCATCAAGTAGATCAAAAATACTCCTTTCAAACTTGCCTTAATTGAGAAATTTTTTCGGTTGGGGATTTTCTTTGTTTGTATATAGAAAAACATGCTTAAGATAACTGATGATAGCAAGAAAAAGAGCAAATTGATTATGATTTCAAAATATACTGAGGGAAGCTTAATACCTACTCTTTTTAATAAACAACCGAATGAAAAAATCTCTACTTTTTCAGTGGGGCTCAATTCTGAAGAATATTTAAACAATTCTTCAGCAAGATCACCAAATTCAAAGGGAATCAATTTTAAGACAGCAATTATATTGAGATATGCGAATAATATATTTAGTAAATAGCTTGAATTTATGTTTTCGATGAATTGAGGAGAATTTTTATCAATATTAGAAGAGCTTGTGTTATTAATTATAGAGATCCAGCAAGTATAATAGAACAAAATTAAGTTCGCAACAGCTACTAAACTTTGCATTATATATGGCTTATATGAGCTGCAATCAGTGCATTTGTAATATCCGCTTGAGCCAAAACCTTTTATACATTCTGAGCACATATTTCCTGTATATCCATATTTGCAAAAGCCTATAGCGTTTAAATTTGGATCAAAGGAATAAAATAACAGTTCTTTATTTGATGCAGGTAAAAAGCAATTCAAACAATCTATTTCTGTGAAGTTTTTGAAAAAATAAATATCGCCTAGACAAGCAGTAGAAAGGCATTTTAAGAATTGAGTTGAGTTGTTAGAAAACCTCCAAAAATCAAGCTTAGGTGAGCGCATGCTTCCACCATAACAGTAGAAGTAATCAAAGTCTGTGCAGGAGTTGCATTTTGTTAGGGTTCCAACTACTTTCTCATTCAAGAAGGTATCTCTTGGACAGGGTGTACACTGGTTATCCTTGAATAATTCGCCTTCAGCACAATCATGAACTTTAAAATTGATAAAGTATAGGGAAGAGGAATTTGGATTTAAGGTTGGGATATATTTTGTCATTTCTTGCGGGTATATAGAGAAATTGAACTCTTTGCCCATTTTCGAGACATAATCGCCAGCTAAAAAGAATTTATATGCACAGTGCGATCCCCTATAGAATTGAAAATATAGAAACGTAAAGTTAAGCTTGATATAAGGAATTATTGTCCTTTTGTTCAAAAGTGGATTTAAATCTGTTTCCCCGGTGAAAATTATGTTTTCTTTAAAATAATCAAAGAAAATAATACAAAACTGTAACATTTTCTGAATTGTTTTATTGTTAGAAACTTCATTTGCAATTTTTATGACTGGAGACAGCTCATAGTCAAAATCTCTAGAGCGATCGAAAAATTTGAACGATGTTATTATTGTTCTTAGAATTATATTTCCAAAAAAATACTTTCCGTTTTTAATTTTAATAGGTAAGTGTTTAATTTAATATTCATGAGATTTTCAGGCGAGGCTTCAAAATAAAGAATTATTTCTTTTCGAAAATCATATAAACTTGTATTCGTTATCTTGAAGTTTCCTAGCAAAGTAATTATTATCTGCGAAATATTTTTGCCTAAAAACTGGGATGCGTTAAAATAAAAACAACCACCTTGAGGGCTTGCCGAATTTTTTCTGATAATATTATTTTTTCCGAGGTTGAAAGTGTAAGAGTCAATGGAGCTTGCTTTATTTATTCCCTGAGAAATTTCTAAATTAATAAATGCCCCGTGAGCAACTTTATTATTTTCAAATCTTGAATTTTCCATAAAAAAAAGGCAGTTATTACAAAAAGCAAAAATAAAAA
>JADGCD010000314.1:0-1795 GCA_015229165.1 Nitrospinota bacterium
GGGCAACCGGGCGAATAGATTGGCCAGCAAATCCTGACGGAGATCGTCACGGTCCTGGGATGAAATCCCAAGGCGGCTGCCATACCTACGAGAGGCGACGTCGGCCTCTCTCAGCAGAACCTGCAGGTCGGATAAGTGGATCGTTGAGAGCATCTGCGGCCTCGTGTGTCATCGGTTGCGATGACTCAAGGCTGCCTGAACGCCCCCCGCATTTGGTGGGAATGGAGTGGGAAAGTTGTGGGAAATTGTGGGAAGACGCCCGACCTATGGCCGGATTTCAATCTCTCCTGACCCAAGAGACAGAAAATATCCGCTTGGGCTCCGGCTGTTCCTGACCAGGTGCCGAGCGGCCTCAGTATCGGGGCATCCTTCCGCCAGCCGATCCCGCAATTCGCGGGCGACGTCTCGTGCTTCTCGGCCTGTGTGCGCCTCAATGCCGCGAATGGAAAGTACGCCACCCCTGGCCAGCGCCGTTTCGGCAAGCAGGAGCAACAAGCGATAGGGTTGCGCCGGAACTATTCGCTCCCGCCCATCAAGGATGACCTTGTTTTGCGAGCGGACCACGATCAGTCGGGGGGCGATGTACATATCCGTCGTCAAGCACGTCAACCCGGACACATCCAGCGCGAATCCGTCGCCGCCCAACGCATCATCCGCCCGTACGATCACGACGCCTGTATCTTCGAGACGCCGCACGGCTGTGTTGGCCAAGCCACTCGGGCACAGCAAGGTGATCGGCGCGCCACGCGATGATCGTTTCAAAGCGTCGATGAACATGGGTTGCCCGGCACCAATAAGGCTGTTCGCCAGAAACACCGTGCGTCCTGTCGGCTGTCTGCCCAGGAACCACACGGCAGGAAGAATCTCGTCGGGCTGACCGAGTCCCGAAGCGAGGGCAATGTATCGGACAAGCGCCGCGACATTGATCCTGAAATTTCTCAGATCATTCTCGGTGAGTGTTGCATCCGATCGATGATCCAGAGGGCAGGCTGCGAAAATCTGGCCATTGATGCGCTGAATCGGTCGCCCGTCGAGGCCGCAATCGCAGCCAACGCAGGGGCTCCAGGTATCGGCTGGCGGTTCTTCGACCAGAACACGCTCTGCCAGAAGGTGATCAAATTCGCGTCCGAAATGACGGACGGCCACCCGGCCCCACAGGGTCGGGGACACGCCCTCACTCAGCCGCAACAGCAGCCGGGGCAGGGTTTCGGTCACGGCAGAATCCATTGCGTTTGAGCAGCTCTATAATACGGGCCTCGAACATCAGTCGTTTGAAGGCCGCAGTATCCGGCGGGTTGATCTTGACCGTGACTCTGGCCGGTTGTTTGCGCCCAACGTCGAAATGCACCCGCAAGATCATATGCCCGAGCCGGAAGCTTTCTGAACCGAACACCAATCCCCGCGTCATCTCAGCCAGACGCGCCAGAGCGTTGCCACGGCTGTCGCGGGCGATCAGCGACCATTGCCCCCGTTCTTCGCCGGTGAGGTGGTCGATGGAAATCCGATCAGCCTGCACCTCGACGATCTGCACTCGGACGATGCCGGGATCGAATGCGTGATCGAATGCAAAGCCGAAACCGGCGCGCTCGACCGCCGCGAGCGTATATAGCCTGCGACTGTCGGCACCAGCGAAGAATTCGGGCTGGTCCAACATCGCCACGGCGAAGATATCGGCCAATTCGGCCCGGAGGGATTTGGCGATGCCACCGACCTTCAGGCGGCCGGTTAGTGGCGCGTAGGCGAGGACCGCATGACCTGCCGATTGGAAACTGATGACCCGTTCCTCGCCGCCGTC
>JADGCD010000314.1:1805-2310 GCA_015229165.1 Nitrospinota bacterium
GACCGGCGTCGTGGTGATCTGCGCGCCATAGGTGGCGACGATGTTAGTCTCGTCGTCGTCCTCGTACCACCCGACGCGGCAGTAGTCACCCTGCAACTCACGGACGAACATCACGCCGGCTCCTTGCCGAAACAGCCCTTTGGCCCATTCATCCAGATTCGGATCGATACCCTCTTCGGCTCCGGCGAATTCGGTCAGAGACGACCGCGCCTCCAGCGCCAGCAAATCCGAAGCGGCGTCGAATACCTCTTGGTGATTGAGGAATATCAGCAGAGCGACATGCTTCGGGTCGAGGCGAATCGGATGTCCCGTCGCATCATGGGGGTGCTCGATCTCCACACCGAACTTGGACGCGCGTTCCAGCAAAAGCCGCATACCGTTTTCATTGCCGAATTCGGCGATCCGGTGCAGATCGGCGATCAACCCCTGCGGTTGGGCATCATCGGGGCCGGAGAAAAAGTCGTGCAGAGCCTTGCGGACCTCCGCAGCCTCACCGTCGAAGAGT
>JADGCD010000315.1 GCA_015229165.1 Nitrospinota bacterium
GATCAATGGCCGCCCGCTAGGTGCCAATTTTATCGTCCCGAAGGGTGCTCGTGGCACCGTCGTCCTCGCCGCCGACGGATGGTATATGGGGTTCGGAGCCTCGAACAAAGTTCTGGATTTCCAAAGAAAGGTGGACAACACAGATCATTTGAATCTGTCACCCTGCTCGACCGGCGGGACATTGGTCAGCAGCACCTTCGCACTGATCACTTCCGACAATGGATATCTCGATCTCGTTTGGCAGCAAGGCAGCCTAATTCTTCCGTCCGCGCCCAGCAACAATGGAACCGCTGCGCTGGGGTTGAAAATAGACGGAACACCCATTTTTAGTTCGTCGCTTTACTACGACGGCGCAGCATTCAGAACCGTGTACGGAACTCCTGTCGGCGTCCGGAAGAACACGGGATATAGCAAGATCGGCGGCGGCTGCGGGTCTGTCATCAATTCCGCTGGAGCAAGTCTGCGCTCTTCGATCGAACTATCAAAATACGGAATTTTGGCGGGGGAGCATACGTGCCAGTTCATCCTAGGTTCAGTCGCCTATGAAGCATGGGATGACCCCGTGAATTTCATTGGCACTGACCAGGATGGAATCTTCTACGTGACCAGCTTTAGCGCATGAGGATGCCATGGTGATCGTGCAAAAACTTGTCGCTTTTCTTCGCCCCGGCGCCCCGCTCAATCTGCAAAAGGTCGCCGATTCAGTAGCCGCAGAAGCCGACACGGGCGCCTCGGCGATGCAGGCGGCTATCGATGCCGCCGTGATCTCATGGAATAATGCCGTTCCGGTGACTGGTGAAGAGGCCATTGCCGCCATTCCCGCTTTTTGGGCCGCCGAAGAAGCGAAGGCCCAGGCTGCTCGCGCCGAGTCCATCGCCGCCAAGCGCTACACCATCGAGGTTAGCGGCATCGTCGTGAACGGCATGAATATCCCTTCCGACCGCGACACTCAGATGAAGATGATGGCGGCTCGCATCCGCGCCAAGGAAGACGCGAATTATTTCGTTCAATGGAAGACGCCGGGCGGCTTCGTGACACTCAACGCCCCTTCCGTGATCGCCATTGCCGATGCGCTGGCCGATCACGTCCAGGCCTGTTTCAACCGCGAGGCGGCGCTTTTGGCCGATCCCTCGCTTGACATCAACACCGGCTGGCCAGGCCAGGCCGCCTAACCCGCTTCAACAGAAAAGGACATCATCCAATGCCACAAGATTATCATCACGGCGTACGCGTTCTGGAACTCGCCAGCGGCGCCCGCCCGATCCGCACCATTGAAACCGCCGTCATCGGCATGGTCTGCACCGGCCCCGGCGCCGATGTCGCCACATTCCCCTTGAACACGCCGGTGCTGTCGACCGACATCACCACTTATCTGGGCAAGGCGGGAACCACCGGCACGCTGCCCTATGCGCTGGATGCCATCAAGGACCATGGCAATCCCGCTGTTGTTATCGTGCGCGTGGCCGAAGGCGTGGACGAAGCCGAGACCACCAGCAATGTCATCGGCACTGTGACTGCGCAGGGCCAGAAGACCGGCATCCAGGCCCTGACGGCGGCCGAGGCCGTGTTGGGCGTGAAGCCCCGCATTCTGGGCGCACCCGGCCTGGATACCCAGGCAGTGGCAGCCGAACTGGCCAGCGTGGCGGCACTCACCCGCGCCTTCGCCTATGTCAATGCCCACGCTTGCGAGACCAAGGAAGCCGCCGTCCTTTACCGCGACAATTTCGGCAACCGCGAACTGATGGTGATCTGGCCCGATTTCATCAGCTGGGACACGGTGGCCAATGCCACCCGCACCGAATGGGCGGTGGCCCGCGCCCTTGGCCTGCGCGCCAAGATCGACGAAGACACCGGCTGGCATAAGTCGATCTCCAACGTGGAAGTGCAGGGTGTCACCGGCATCACGAAGCCGGTGTTCTGGGATCTGCAGAACCCCGCCACCGATGCCGTATATTTGAATGCCAACGAGGTGACGACGCTGATCCGCAAGGATGGCTTCCGCTTCTGGGGATCGCGCACCTGTTCGGCAGACCCCATGTTCGCCTTCGAAAACTACGTGCGCACCGCCCATGTGCTGGCCGACACAATGGCCCGCGCTCATATGTGGGCCATCGACCGGCCGATGCATCCGACGCTGGTCAAAGACTTGGTGGCGGGCGTCAACGCCAAATTCCGCGAACTGATCGCCGACGGCTATCTGATTGGCGGTCATGCCTGGTTCGACCCCAAGAAGAACACCAGCACCGAAATGTATGCGGGCAAGCTGACCATCAGCTACGACTA
>JADGCD010000316.1 GCA_015229165.1 Nitrospinota bacterium
TGTTTATTTTTTAAAATATTATTAAAAAACTTAGTTTTTATAGCAATAAGGTTTTCTTTAACTTTCCTTTTTAATTTTGACAGAAAAAAATTTTTAATACCCATGGTTTTTATATAATTTTTATAAACCCATAATCTATAAGATAGAGATACTTTGTGAAGGTTATTATCTATTTCTTTTTTCATTAAAATTGGCCACAACATCATATTTTCTTTGGTTTCATCTGTGAAATTAATAAATGATGGGGTTTCAATAAAATTATTTGGATTAGCTGTATAAACATCATCTAAATATTTATCCTCATCAGTAATATAACCCTTTAATTTTGAATAATTATATAAAGGCGTACCTGGTACAGGAAAGGCAAATGTATATTGAAAAAAATTGAAATCTATTTCTTTTAAAAATCTTATTGATTCATGAATTGTTTCTTTTGTTTCACCGGGCATTCCAATCACAAATGCAGGAGATGTGAAAATACCAGCTTCCTTTGTCCACTTAGCTGCATTTATATTATCTTGAACTGTAGCGTGCTTATCCATAATATTAAGCATTTTTTGGCTTCCACTTTCAAATCCATATTCAATACACCAACAACCCAGTTCCTTTAACGCAATTAGTGTATCTTTGTCTACTGTATCTACCCTCATTCCTAAGATTTGAAACATAATATCAAGTTTTCGTTTCCCTAATTCTTCTATAAACTTTTTTGTCCATTTTTTATTTGAAGAAAAACATTCATCTCCAAACGAAAATTGTCTAATTTTGAAACGATCCATAAGATGCTCAATATAGTCAAACATATAATCAAAGGAAAAATGCCTAAGCCCCCTCATCTGACGGTAGCAAAAAGAGCATTGAGAGATACATCCTCTAGATAGCATAAGTCTTAAAAATTTTGTCCTTTTATTAGGTTCATAAAAACGTTTATCCAAATCGATATACATGGGAAATCTCTTAATATAGCCGTATATATCCTCCATATAATTATCCATATTTAAAAGCTCAAAGGCTGGATATTTAAGGACATCTATATTTTGTATTTGCTTTCTTGGTGTAGTATATATAATCTCATCTTTAACTTTATAGGCAATACCATCAATATCTTTGAAATCAGCACGTTTTTCTATGGTTTTCATAAGTTCTATGATAGTATCGTCTCCTTCACCAATTACTGCAATGTCTATCTTAGTATTTTTCAGGACTATCTCGGCAGCAGACGTTAAAGCGCCTCCAACAATTAATGTCATATCTGGAAAATGTTCTTTCAGCAAAAAACTTGCCATTTTTACAAACTTATAAGATGTTGCTACAGTAGCACTAAACCCCACAACATCGGGTACAAATTCATTAACCCTTTTAATAAGTTGTTCTACATTTAAATTTTCTCTATGACAATCATCTATCCTTACTTCATATCCATTACTTAATAAAGCACTGGCTATATATAAAGCACCATAAGGGGGGAAAACAGAAGGCGGAATTGTATATTTTGGGATAAACAGTTGAACTTTCATGTACATTCCTCTAAAAAATTATTCTATGAATCAAAAATTCACCTTATTAACTTAGTAACTTTTAGTCCAATATTGCAAATAATATTGCGTAAAATATTTTTTTGTTTTGAGCCTATCTCTAATATTTTATTAATTTCTTTCATTACTGTTAATGGAACTTTAGTTTGTAGTACTTTTAGATTTTCTACAAGTTGAAATAAAGAACTTGTCCCAAATATAGTCGTATGTATATCTGAGTGGTTTAATACCCAAAATAAAGCTAATTCAGACATAGTTATATTATAATGTTTAACTAATTGCATTAGCGCTTTATAAATTGTAAAATGAGGACGATAAAAACCTTTATTAAAAAAAGGCATTTTGTTGATTGTAAGACTTTTATATTTTTCTTTTAAAAACCATCCAGAGGAAAAAGGTGAATAAGTAGCAAGCCCATAGTTTCTTTGTTTAAGTATTGGTAGTACAGAGTAAAAAGTTGATGATTCAAAAAAATTCAAGCAATATTGAACACAAGATACTGCTTGATTATTTGATATATGCAGTAAATCCTTTTTACAAACCTCTGATATACCACCAAAGCGTACCTTACCTTCCTCTATGAGTCTCTGTATGCTGCCAAGAGAATCATGAATAGGGACATTATGATCGATTCTGTGAAGAAAAAAAATATCAATATAGTCGGTATCAAGATGCTTTAGGCTTGTCTCAAGACAATTTCGCAGATACTCAGGATGCCCATTTATTCCACCATAGCCGGTAAGCCCTG
>JADGCD010000031.1 GCA_015229165.1 Nitrospinota bacterium
GTCGGTCATCGAACTGGAGCGGTGGGACGACGGATGGCGGATCGTCGCGCCGGTGAAGGGGGACGCTGACGACGCGCAGGTGGAAAAGTTCCTCGGGTACGTCATCGAATCGCGCAACGACGCGGAATATGTGATGGACGCCGACCCGTCGCCGGAGCGTTTGACGGAGTTCGGGCTTGATGTCCCCAAGAACGTCGTGACCCTCAAGGTCGGCAAAGAGCTGACCCCCTACACGCTGGAGTTCGGCGACCGGGCTCCGACCATGGGGGTCGCCTTCGCCCGGTTGAAGGGGCAGCGGCAGGTCTACCGGGTTCTCGCCGACGCCCAGGCCGAGGCCGACCGCGATCTCTACTACTTCCGAGACAAGCGGGCCCTCAAGATCGATCCGGTCGGCATCGACCAGCTCTCGCTGACCTGGGACGACCAGCAACTCCTCGTCAAGATGCCCGACAACGGCAAGTGGACCGTGGAGAAGCCGGTGAAGGCCACCGCCGACCATATGCGGGTGTTCGAGCTTCTTTCCGCCTTCTCCACCGCCGAGGTCAAGGAGTTCACCGACCGCCCGGCGACCGCCGATCCCGCCTTCGGACTCGACGCGCCGATGGCGAAGATGCTCATCTGGGTCGCGGGCGACGGGGCGCCGACCATTCAGTTGGCCGTCGGGAAACGTGACCCGGCCAAGCGGGGCTATTACTGCCTCGTGACCGGTCACGAGGGGGTGGTCGTCCTCTCCGAAGAGACCATCAACGCCCTGCCGCGCAAGCCGAGCGACCTGCGCAACCGGGAGATATTCCCCTTCGACCAGACCCTGGTCCGCCGGATCGAAATCCGGACCGCCTCCTCGCAGGTGGCGCTGGTCATGGACAAGGAGAGCGAGTGGCGCCGCGGCGGCGATGCGGGAGAGGTGGTGGAGTTCCAGAAGGTCAAGGAGTTCACCGACGAGTTGGCCGCCGTCAAGGTGGTCGACTTCGTCGAGGGGGGGGCGACGCGCCGCTCCGAGGTCGGGCTGACGCCGCCGGAGATGGAACTGGTCGTCTGGCTGGAGGGGGAGAAGGAGCCGCACCGGCTCACGGTCGGGCATCGCGATCCGACCGGGGCCTTGCGGTACGCCGGGTTGGGGGACGAGGTGGTGACCATCGAACGCCGCTTTGCGCAGGCGCTTGTTTCCTACTTTTAAGGATCGAAAGCATGAACCAGATAGTCCGAATGTGCGGGGCGCTCCTGTGTACGGTCGCCCTCGTCGGCGCGCCGCAAGTCGCCCGGGCCGATGACGACGACCATGACCACGGGAAGCCCCGGCTGGGGCAGCTCTTCATACAGGTGTTCCAGAAGGGGGACGCTGCGACCATGAAAAAGCTGGTCGACGAACGGCCCGACGACGTTCCGCCGGAGGTCATGGCGATGGTGCAGTACGCCGTGAATCCCGACGTGCCGCCGCAAGAGCAGGACGGCCTCTTCAACGTGGCCGGGAACATGGCCAAGCTCTACGCCGACAAGACCAAGGACGAGCGGCTTCTTAACGCGGTCCGGGTGAACTATCAGGGGGTCCTCGACCGGCGCCCTTCGAACGACCTCCCTCCTGCGGCCGTGGAGAAGGCGCGCAAGGAGCTGACGGAGATGGGGGGGGGGGCGGGGAAAGTCTCGGTGTTCGAACTGGAGAGCGACGGGGCTCTGACCGTCGAAATCATGGTGCGGGACGACACCGCCGGGGGGACGTTGACCCCGCACATCGACATGAAGACCAGTGAAAGGGCCAAGGAAGTGGTCACGAGAAACCTCCCCGGCGTGGCCGCCGGGACGATTTCGTGGTCCTCCCTGGGGGTTGGATTGAAAACCGTATTTATTGGAGAAGGAAAAGGACGATGAGGATCAAAGCAGTGGTGATGACGATGGTGGTGGTGGCGCTGGGCGCCGGTTCGGCGTATGCGGGGGACGCCGCCAAAGGGCAGGCCATTTTCGAGAAGAAGTGCAAGACCTGCCACAACCTCGACGACAGCGTCAAGGTGGGACCCGGCATGAAGGGGGTCACCACCCGGCGCGCCGACGAATGGCTCGACAAATGGCTGGGTGACACCAAGGGGATGATCGCGGCCGGGACCGATCCGACGGTGGTGGAGATCATGAAGGGCGCCAAGGTGAAGATGCCGACCGTGAAGGAGATGACCGATGCGGCCAACCGGGCCGACATGATCGCCTTCCTCAAGAAGAACGACGGCAAATAGGCCCAAAGGAGAATCGCCATGATAACCAGAATCGGGCGACGGGCGCTGCTGGCCGTCGCCGCCCTGTGCGCTCTGGGCGCGACCTCCTGTGAAATGCTTTTCGGCCCTTCGGGGCCGGAAGCAAAATATCAGGAGGCCCTCCAGAGCGTCAATCCGGCGTGGAGCGTCTACGAGGTCACCAACGAGGGGCAAAGCGTGGTGATCCGCGTCGAGGTTGACGAGACCGTCCCCTTCGACCAGGGGAAAAAGGCCGGCGAGGCCATTCAGGCCATCGAGCCCCAGTTCAGCGGCTATGTCGAGTTCTTCAACAGTGAAGTCGGGATGGTGCTGCGCAAACTGGAAATATTCCCCGCTACCTGACGTAGTAGGGGTCTTTGGTGACCGAGACCGGGAGCCGGGAGGCGACCTGCACTTCCGGATGGTCGGCGAGGAGCTTCATCCGGATGGCGTCGATGGCCGCAAGGTCGAGACCGGCGAACCGGACCTGATAGAGCTGGGCCGCTTCGTCGCTGCCGACGATGGCCCCCTTGACCGAACCGATAATCTCCTCGGCCGTATGTTTCGACGTCTGCTTGCGGAAGGTAAGGTAGATGATCTCCTTGGCGATCTGCAACCCCGTGGAAGGATCCTCGATCACTTCGTCGGGGGCCGGTTTGTACAGTCGGGCCGCCGACGGCGGGGAGGAGGCGGCATCGTCGGAAACGATGCGCATCTCCTCCACGCATCCGGTAGCGAGCAGGGCCGTCATGGCGAGGGTGAGCAGGCCGGGGTGTGTCGGTTTCATGGCGTCACTTGGCGCAGCGGAAGCCGTTGTAGGGATGAGCGTCGTCGTAGAGGGCGTTGCTGATGGAATAAGTGGCGGCGTTGGTTGCGACATCGAAGAACGATCCGCCCCGGCGATGGCGGTAGGCGGTTTCCTTCCCCATTTCGTCGACCCATTCGCTGGCGTTTCCGCAGAGGTCGAGGACGCCGTAGGGGCTCTTACCCTTGGGGAAGCTGCCGACCGCTACCGTGTCGGCGGTTCCCGACTCGCTGGTGTTGGCGTTGGCGCCGACGAACTCGTTCCCCCAGGGGTATGCGCGCCCGTCGTCACCCCGGGCCGCCCGCTCCCACTCGGGGCCGGTCGGAAGTCGCTTTCCGACGGCGACGCAATAGTTCTCCGCCTCCTCGTACGAAATCTCGACAACCGGGTGGTTTCCCCTGCCGTCGGCGAATTCGAAATCCTTCACGACCGCCTTGTAGGCGGCGTTGGTCACTTCGGTCCGGTCGATCATGAAGTCCTTGACGTCGACTTTCTTCTTGTCGGGACCGAACGGAAACGAGCCCCCCGGAATCGAAATCATTTCCGCATCCGCCAGGGCGGGGGCGGGGACAAACGCGGCGCCCATGCAGGCAAGAAAGGTCATTGTGGTGAGAAATGAATAACGCAAGTGTGGACTCCTTCGGAAAAGGGGGCGAGCGGACCGCCGGTTGCACGTTTCGTTTCATGAAAAGTGAACGCAATAACCATACCAACCGTTTGCCTTGGCTGCGTGATGCAAGCCGACTCCTTTGCGCGGCTCTGGCCGTCATGGTCGTAACCGCCTGTGACAAGGCGGCGAATGAAAAGGCCGGTGAGACGGAGACCGGGGGAATGAACGCGGCGGAGCTCGAATCGCTCGCCAAAAGGCGGGCTGACCGCGAGAAGGAGTTCACCGACGTGGTTAACGATCCGCTGCGGACGCCGGTGGTCAATCCGGAAAACAGCGAGCAGGCGTCTCCGGTCTCCGGGTTCGGCGAAAAAAGCGAAGTCGAGATCCAGCGCGAAAGGGAGCGCAAACCCCGCATCGCCTGCCTCGGTCCCCTGACCGGCGAGCTTGAGCATTACGGGCAGGAGACGCTGCACGGGGCCGAGCTGGCCTCGGAGGAGCTGGATGCCGCCGGGGGGGTGAAGGGGGTGGAGTACGAACTGATGATCATCGACTCGCAGGGCTCCATCGCCGGAACGCAGGCCGCCATCGAGACCCTCCTTGAGCACAACGTGCTGGCGATCGTCGGCGCCGGGACCGGAGAGGTCAGCTTCGCCGCGAACAAGATGATTAACGAATACCAGCTCATAAAGATGTCGGCCGGCTCCCGGCGCCGTCTGGGCGATACCGGCCCCTACAACTACCGGAACAGCCTCGACGACAACCACGCCATCGTGCGGCTGGTCGACTATCTCAAGAAAGAGAAGGGATGGAAGCGGTTCGCCCTGTTCAGCTCGGTGGTCAACGATTATTCGGTCCAGCTTTCGGCCCATTTCAAGGGGGCGTTGCTGAACGCCGGACTGGCCGTCTCCCACGAGCTCTATTATTGGGGCGCCCCCATGGCCAACATGGAAGCGGACGAAACCTCCATCGACGCGCAGGTGCAAAGCCTCGTCGCCTCCCCCCCGGACGCCGTTATCTTCACCGGAGGGCCTGAAGAGGCGATCGAGGTGGTCAACGCCATGCGGGCGCATAAGCTTACGATTCCGCTCGTCGGCTCGGAGGATATCGACACGCCCGAATTCGGCGCGCTGGGGCGCAAGGCCCTTTCCACTATCATCTACGGCGGCTTCAACAAAGACTCTTCCAACCCGGGTGTGAAACGGTTCGTGGAGGCGTACACGAAGCGGTTCGGCTCCCCTCCCTCCCGGCTGGCGGCCCTCTCGTACGATTCGTTCAACATCCTCGTCGAGGCGACCCGCCGCGCTCCGTCGCTGCGCCCCTCCCATGTCCGGCAGGCTCTTGGCGGCATCAAGGGGTATCAGGGGGTCACCGGTCCCACCACGATCAATGAAACGGGGGAGTCGCTCAAAGATCCCTTTATCTTCGAGTTCCAGAAGGCGGGAAGCCAATACCGGTTCGTCAACGTTCGGGAGCCCTTCTGATGCGACGCGGCGGCGATCAAAATAGACCGGGAGGGGGCCATGCGTAACGCCATCGGCGTGAAGTTCGGCGCTGCGCTGTTCGCCGCCACCCTTACGCCGATCCTTTATTTCGGTTATCACGATTTCACCGCCGAGCGGGAGCGGTTGGCCGACGAGAAGTTGCGCGAACTGTACGTCAACTGCGTCAGTCGGGCCAAGTCGATGGAATGGGCGGTGATCAACGCCCATGCCGACCTGAACTCCCTGCGGACCGCCATGCCGCTGCGGTTCCTGCTGGACATCCCCGAAGGGAAGCCCGACGCCATCCCCTATTGGCGTTCGCTGGTGGAGCAGGAGTTCCACCGGTTTCTTTCGCTCAAGACCGATTATGCGCAGGTGGGGCTCATCGACGCCGACGGCGACGAGACGCTCATCCTGTCGCGCAACGGGACGTCGTTGGTCTCCCGTCCGCGCGAGGAGCTGCGTAACCGGCTGACGGCGCCCCATTTCACCGCCGTCGCCTCGCTCGAACGGTACGGCATCGCCGCCATTCCCATGCGGGACGCCGCCGATCCCCGCCGCCCGCTGGGCGAAGTGACCCTCCTCCGGTACGCCGCCCAGGTGTACGACCGGCTCGGGCGCCCGCGGTACGTTCTCTATATAGACCTGAACGGCGCCCACACGGAGTACAGCCTCACCCATACCACCTTCGAAACCCGCCGTCCCGCCGCCCTCCTTACCGGGGCGGGGCGCTATCTCTACGATCCGTTCGCCGAAGAACGGGCGCCGCAACGGTCGGGAGGGGGGCCCACCGACATCCGGGACGAGTATCCGTCCGAAGTGACCCGCCAGATTCTCTCGGGCCGCTCCGGGGTCATCGCCGACGATCCGGCGGCCCTCTACGCTTACGCCCCGCTCCATCCGCAGGTGGGAGACCCGTCGTTCTATTACGTCCTGTTCGACCGCTACCCCCGCAGCGAACTGGAGCCGGCGCTCGCCCCCCTGCGCCGCCGGTATCAGGTCGGCGCCGCCGTGGCGCTGGGGCTGGCGCTGGCGCTGGCGGCGGGGGTCTCCGGCGCCCTGACCCGTCATCTGCGAAAGCTGCGAAACGGCGTGGAGCGGATCGCCGCCCGCGACCTTACCCACCGGATCGACATCCGCTCCGGTGACGAGATCGAGCGGTTGGCGGCGGCGTACAACGACATGGCCGCCTCGCTGAAGGAGTATCACGAAGGACTGGAGAGAAAGGTCGCCGAACGCACCGAACAGATACGCGCCGTCGAAAAGCGTCTCACCCACGCCCAGAAGCTGGCCTCCATCGGCTTTCTGGCCGCCGGGGTGGCCCACGAGGTGAACAACCCGGTGGCCATCATCCTCACCCGGATCGACCTTCTCCGGAACGCGCTGGGGCGGGACGCGGGGACGACGGTCGTCAAGGATCTGGAAGTGATCCGCCATCATGCGGCCCGGATCGGGCAGATCGCCGGAGGATTGCTGACCTTCTCCCGTAGCGCCCCCGGGCCGGTCGGGCCGGTCGACGTGAACCGGATTGCGGCGCGGGTCTGCGGCCTGATCGCCCATCCCCTCGCGAAAAAAGGGATCGTTCTTGCGACCCAGTTCACCGAGGGGCCACTCATGGCGCGGGGCTCCGAAACGGGGCTGGAGCAGACCCTCTACAACCTTCTCTATAACGCATATCAGGCGACGGGGGAGGGGGGAACGATCCGCGTCGTCACCGGGGTCGATGTGTCGGAGGTCGTCATCAGCGTGGCCGACGACGGGATCGGGATCGCCCCCGAACATCTCGACCGGGTGTTCGATCCGTTTTTCACCACCAAAGAGCCTGGGGAGGGGACCGGACTGGGCCTCTCCATCAGCTACGGACTGGTCAAGGAGTACGACGGCGCCCTCTCGGTCCGGAGCGAACCGGGCGCCGGGGCGGAATTCACGATCCGTCTCCCCGCGATGGCGGCGGGCGTCTCCGCGCCCGGCGCGCAGGAGGCGTCGGCCCATGTCTGATCGCGCCGACGGGCGGAATACGGTTCTGGCGGTCGACGACGAGCCCGACCTGCTGGAGAGCATCGTCCGCATCCTCGAAGGGGAGCGGCTGCGGGTGGTGACCACCTCCGATCCGGAGGAGGTTCTCGAACTGGTGGAGCGGGAGTCTCCGGCGGTGGTCCTGACCGATTTCCGGATGCCTCGCAAGAACGGCATGGATCTGCTAAAGGAGATGGTCGAGCGATTTCCGGGGATGCCGGTGGTCATGATCTCCGCCTACGCCACCGGCGACGGGGTGGTCGAATCGGTGAAGCAGGGGGCGTTCGACTACCTCATCAAGCCCTTTTCCTGTGACGAGTTGGTGGTGACGGTCAATCGGGCTCTCGAATATGCGCGGTTGCGCAGGGAGAACGCCCGGCTCTCCACCCAGGCCCGCGAAGAGCGGTTCCGCAACGCCTTCTGCGGTTCGAGCCCCGAAATGGTCCGCTGCGTCGGGTTGGTGGCCAAAGTGGCCGCCTCCTCCGCCAACGTCCTCATCACCGGCGAGCGGGGGGTCGGCAAGGAGTTGGCCGCCCGGACGATCCACTGCTACGGCGCACGCGCCCAGGGTCCGTTTCGCATGGTGAATTGCGAGACCCTGGCCGACGCCCCGGTGGACGAGACCGCCGGTGAGTGCGCGACATGGAACGGGCTGTTCGAGGTCTCCGAAGGGGGGACGATCTACCTTGCGCGGATCGAGCGGCTCTCCCCCCCCTTGCAGGCCAAGCTGGTCTCCCGCATATGGCAGAGCCGCCCCAGCGTCCCGTCGAGAAACGCCCTCCCCGCCGGTGTGCGGGTGATCGCCTCGACTCTCCCCGACCCGGAAGGGGAGGTGAAAGCCGGTTCCCTTTCCCCGTCGCTACTGCGGACGCTCGATGTGGTCCGGATTTCGATGCCCCCCCTCAGGAGCCGGGCGCGGGACATCGGGCCGCTGTGCGACTTCTTCCTGCGGCAGGCCGACGCCCGGACCGGGGGGGCGCCTGCCAGTCTCGACCCGGAGGTGGCACCTGCCCTCATGGAGTACGCCTGGCCCGGGAACGTGCGGGAGCTGAAGTCGGCGGTGGAAAACGCCCTCGCCGCCTCCGGCGGGACGTGCGTTCGGTTGGCCGATTTTCCCCCGGAGATCCGTCGCCCGTCCGGCATCGGGGTCTTGAGCTACAAGGACGCCCGGAAACGGTGGCTCGACCAGTTCGAGAAGCGGTATCTCGAAGAGCTTCTCGCTGAGAACAACGCGAACATCTCCAAAGCGTCCGAACAGGCCGGAATGGCCCGGATGTCCCTCTACCGGATGATGCGCCGGGTCGGCTTCGACCAGAACGGCCTCCGGCATGTCATCGAGCAAGAACGCCGCAAGAGCGGCCCCAACGGCGGAAAGTGAACGGAAAAAAATGGTTAGCAGGGAATCGCTCTTCGCCCTCATGATGGCTCTTTCCGGCGCGGCGGCGCTGGTGTACGAGACCCTCTGGGTCCGGCAGCTATCCGTCCTCTTTGGCTCGACCGCCTATGCCGTCGCCACCACGGTGGCCGCCTTCATGGCCGGGCTGGCGTTGGGGAGCGTCCTCATCGGGAAGAGGGCCGACGCCCGTTCCCGACCGCTTCGGCTGTACCTTCTCCTCGAAGCGGGCATCGCCCTTTCGGCGGTGGGGGTGACGCTCCTCATGGGGCTCCTCGACGACACGCTGACCCGCTTCATCGACGTGGAGATGGTGGCCGCTTCCGGGTGGGGGGGCGTCCGGTTCGCCGTGGCCTTTACCCTGCTGGCCGGTCCCGCCGCCCTCATGGGGGGGACGCTGCCGACCCTGGCCCGGGCGGCGCGGCCCGAGCTGGCGCAGGTCGGGAAAACGGTGGGGGGGCTCTATGCCGCCAACACCTACGGCGGCGTCGTCGGCGCCTTTTTGACCGGGTTCTGGCTGATCCCGACGCTGGGGACGACCGGCGCGTTGGGAGCGGCGGTCGGGCTCAACGTCCTGTGCGCCGGGCTGGCCGCCCTGGCCGCCCGGCGGCCGACGTCCGCCCCGGTCGCCAAGAGCGCCCCACACGGGAAAAAGGGCAAGAGAGCCAATGCGCTCCCCGATGGGGCCAGCGCCCACTCCGACGCGACGACCCGGCCGGAGTCGGCGCCGTTGGCCCTTTGGCTCTATTTCATCTCCGGCTTCACGGCGCTCGCCTATGAAACCCTCTGGACCCGGGCGTTTGTGGTCTCCTTCAAGTCGTCGGTCTACCTGTTCAGCAACCTGCTGGCAGTCTTCCTCCTCGGCATGGCGTTGGGGAGCCACCTCTACTCCCGCCGGATCGACCGCCTCGCCTCCCCCATGACCGCCTTCGGCCTGTCGCAAGTCGTCATCGGTCTCCTCGGGATGGGAGGGGTCTTCCTGATCCACTGGTCCCCCGGCGTCTTCATGTCCTTTGCCCGCGAGATGGGGGAGATGACCTTCGCCAAGGACGCTCTGGTCACCCTCGGGCTCATGATCGTCTGTTTCCTCCCGGCGGCCATCGTGATGGGGGTGGCCTATCCGCTGATATGCAAAGTGGTGACCCGGTCGGTGGAGAGCGAAGGGAGAAGCTTCGGCAAGACCTACGCCATCGGCTCGCTGGGGGCCATTTTCGGCGCTCTCGGCGCGGGCTTCGTTATCCTTCCGGCCCTCGGCCTCCAGAACGGCATCTTTCTGGTCTCGGCGGTGTCCATAGGCGCGGGCGCCGTGGCCTTGCTGAAAAGCCGGACGGCCCATGCCCCGTTCTGGGTCATCCCGGCCACCGCGTTCGCTTCGCTGGCTCTCTTTGCGTCAGCCACCATTCTCGATTTGGACATCGGCATGGGAGCGTCTACCACCGGGAAAGTACTCTACAAGAACGAGGGGGTCACCGGCACGGTGCGGGTGACGCAAGAGGGGGAAAACGGCCCTCTGACCCTGTTGGTCAACAACTACCAGCTGGCCACCAGCGGCGACGTGGCGATCCGGTTCGGCCACCTGCCGTTCCTGATGAAGCCCGACGCGAAAGAGGTGGCTCTCATCTCGCTGGGCTCCGGCATCACGGCAGGCGGGGTGGCCTCCCACGACGTCACCCGGATCGACTGCGTCGAAATCGTCCCGGCGCTGATCGACATCCAGCCCTTCTTCGCCCCGTACAACCGGAAAGTGACGGAGGACCCCCGGTTCCATCTCACCTTCTGGGACGGGCGCCACTATATGGCCGCTACCCGACGCAGCTACGATCTGGTCATCGCCGACCTCTTCCAGCCCGACAGCGCCGGGATCGGCGCCCTCTATACCCGGGAGCATTTCGAACGGGTGAAGGAGAAGCTGGCCCCCGGCGGCATGATGGCGCAATGGCTGCCCTTGTACCAGCTCTCGCCGGAGAGCCTGAAGATCATCATGAAGACCTTCTCGGCGGTCTTCCCCCACGTCACCGTCTGGTTCGGCGACGTCAACAGCGAGTTGCCGACGCTCATGCTCGCCGGGTCCGCCGGACCTTTCGCCATCGACCCGGCGCGGCTGTACGCGACGCTCAACGATCCCCGGGTACGCCGGGACATGATCGAGAAGGACGATCCCCTCTCGTTCCTGAGCTTTTTCGTGTTCGACCGGGAAGGGCTCGAACGATACGCCAAGGACGCTCCCCTGAACACCGACCGGCGCCCGCTCATCGAGTACCTCGCCCCCCGGCGGATATGGGAGCGGCGGGCCAACGCCGTCGAGAACTTCGAGAGCCTGATGCGGGCGCGGCGACCGGTGACCGCCCTCGTCCTGGGCGCCGACCGGGACCCGGAGTTAAAGGCCGCCCTCGACCGCTACTTCAAAGGGCGCACCGCCCTGCTGGAGGGGAAGATCGCCTACGCTCAGCGAAACTTCCCCGACGCTTTGACTCGCTACCAACAGGCCGCGCGCCTTGCGCCGCACGACCCGTTCCTTGCGCTCTCCCTGTTCGACATGGGGTATCTCTACTATCACCGCAGGGATTACGCCTCGGCGGCCACCCTCTTCGACTGGGCCGCCAAGGTCAACGGCGACCTTGTCGAAGCCCGGTTCTACCTCGCCAAAGCCTACCAGTACGCCGGGGACCAGGCGGCCTCGCAGAAGGTCATCAGCGAATTGGTGCGCGAACGCCCCGATATAGCGCGGGAGATGTTTCAGGGGAGTTGACGAAATAGTACGTTCAATTGAACGGAATGAGTTGATCGGGTGATTCGGGTCGGCGGGCGGCATGCGGCCGGTTGTTCGGCAAACCCTTTGAGAAAGCGCAGGTAATGAGAAGCGATGAAATGTGTCACACCGTGGCGACACTTTCGGGAATACGGTCAAAAATGGTCATCGCATTGAATGCAAGCGTGTTACAAGCCGCGTCGCTCGGCCAAGGAGAATGGTATATGGCTTGCTTTATCACCCTTCATGAAAGGGGGTGATGCATATGTTCAACACCAGACTTGTGATGACTGCCTTTGTCGTTATGTTCATGGCCTCGGCGTGGGTCTCCACGCCTGCGTCGGCCGAGTTGGGTAAGGGGTCTGCCATTACGGACAATCTCCACATCGGGGTGATCGACTCCATCGGGGACCGCCAGGTGTCCATAACCACCAAGTTCGAGAAGAGCGCCAAGCAGTACACGCTGCACCTGTTGCCGGAATGTTATGTCATGACGGCCAACCGGGGGGAATTCAAAAAGTTCAAGGAGCTCAAGAAGGGCGATTTGATCGCCGCCTACGGGTGGTACAAGGACAAGAAATGGAACGCGAGGAGAATCGACATCCTCAATCCCAACGACTATTTGGTCAAGCGGCTTGATTCGGACGCCAAAGCGGGCGTCTACAATCGACACGAACGCTAACACCTGAGAGGGGGTGAGGAACTTGAGCTCGCAACGATATCTGAATGTCTTCGTGGCATTGGCCGTGTCGGCGCTGTTTTCGAACGCGCCTGCAGCCAACGCCAAGAAGACGGAGCTGACCCAGTTTGACAAACGGGATTGGCACGTGACCTCCCAACAGGACAGCGACGCGCCCCTGCGCGATTACGCGATCCTGTACGACGCCGGCGGCGTGGACGGCGCTTTGGGAGTTATCGGCATTCCTTCCATGCGGACCTACCGCCACATCAAATGCGGCGTGGATCTGCACAACTTCCCGTTCTCCGGTTCCAACGCCGGGAACAACAACGGCACGCCGGACGGAAAGTACCTGTACGTCTCCGACAAGGGCGCTGACACCATCGTCGAAGTGAACCTGCAGACCGGCTGGGCGGAGCGCATCTTCGCCCTTCCCAAACCGTTCGGCGTCCATCACAGCGCCGCGCTGGCGCCCAACGGCAAATACCTTTTCGCGACCGGTGAATTGACCGGCAAGATGCTCAAGTTGCGGCTGAAAGACGGCGCCACGACGGTGCTGGACATTCCGCCCGCCCCTTCCGCTCCCGACTATCCCGACACCAGCAAGGACGGACGCTACGTCTTCGCCGGCAACTACTACCATTCGGCGGTCATGGTGTTCAGCCAGGACCCGTTCAAGCTGATCAAGGAAATCCCGGTCGGCAAGAACCCGCACGGAACCAACGTCAGCCCGGACGGCCGTCTGGTGGCGGTCTGTGACAAGCTTTCGGCCACGCTGTCGATCATCGATATCGACAAGCTGAAAGTGCACAAGGTCATCCCGGTCGGCGCCGGTCCGTTGCACAACCAGATCGATACGCTGGGCAAGTACGACTACATCTCCTGCTTCGTGTCGGACTCCACCTCCAAGGTCGACCTGACCCGGATGCAGCTGGTGGACGAGTTCCCCGTCCATTACCGGGTGGGGCACAACTCCATCGCGCCGGACAACGCGTACTATGTCTCGCAGAACAAGTTCTCCACCGGTCTGTTCACGCCGACCGGCATCGTCTTCGCCGTCAACTTCGAGTTGCAGGACATCGACGAGACCAGCGCCACCTACGGCAAAACCGTCAAGATCATTCCGGTCGACGGCGAGCCGCACGAAGGGCGCCAGATTTTCGCCTCTTACATCCAGCGCTGGAACACCGGCAAAGGTGAGGAGCTGTTCAGCAAGGGCTACGAACTGGGCGACGTCAAGGTCTCCTTCGCCGAAGGGCATGGGACCGGGTTGCACGAGCGGCCGCAGCTCGAACCGACCCACGTGACCGATTCGAGCCGCGGCTGGGTTCCCCGGGATGACGGCAAGCCGGGCATCACCAAGGAGGGGGACGTCCATGTGGTACGGATCAAGGCCTTCTCCTACGGATATGTTCCCCGGTTCGTCCACGTCCCCAAGGGCGCCAAGGTCCGAATCATCCTGACCAACATCGACAAGGCCGCCGGCCTGACCAAGAACCCCGACGTCACCATGGGGCTTGCGGTCTACGGCTACTACGGTCCGCGGACGATGCTGATCGGGGTGCGCGGGATGTCGGCGGTCGGCGAGTTCGTGGCCGACAAGGCGGGCGAGTACGAGTTCTACTGCCAGCACTTCTGCGGCCCGCTCCATCTCGAGATGCGCGGGACCCTTTTCGTCGATCCGCCGGGGCAGATGGCTTCCCTTGCGGTGGGCGACTACGACGACGTCTCGAAGCAGGAGACGATCCTGGTCGAGCAGGAGCGCAAGTGGATCGTCGGCACCAACAAGCTGATGAACAAGCTCAACGAAGGGAAAGAACCGACCATCTAGGTGGCCGATTCCCCCGGGAAAGGCTGGTTTAAGAAAGCGGACCGGGTCGACGCGGCCCGGTCCGCTTTTACATATCCGTGAATCTTTTCGAGCGTGACATGAATCTTCACACCGTCGCCCTTGCGTTGATCGTCGCGGCCCTGCTCGTGGCCGGTTGCGACAAGAAGGGGTCCGTCTCTTTCCCCGACACGCCGCCCGACAAGGTGGTCATGACGTTTTTCGGCCTATTGGCCGAAGGGGGCAAGCTGACCAACAAGGAGGCGCTCACCATGATCAGCGAACGGAACGGGTCGATAAGCCCCGACAATTTCCGCCGTTGGACGGAAAATTATTCAAAAGATACGAAAATTGAAATCACCAAGACGACCCTTCCCGCATCCCCGGACGACCACGGGGACTGGATCGCCCGGGTGGAGATGCAGGTCAAGACGCCGTCGATCTTCGGCGGCGAATACGCGACCACCAGCGCCATGCATCTGATCCTGGACGAAAAGCTGAAGCAATGGAAAATCGACTTCCTGGCCGAAACGCTGGAGGAGGATTCGTATCGCACCCTGCCTGCCGAAGCGCGGGCCCAGCCGTAAGGGAGAGGGCCATGATGGGAGCTTTTATCGACTGGCTGGACGTCCGACTCGACGTCCGCCGACTCTACCGCGAGCAGTGCGCCTTTGAAATGCCGGAGGGATTCTCCTTCTGGCGGATATTCGGGGCACTGACCATCGGCTGCGTGGCGATCCAGGTCGTCACCGGCGTCTACATGCTGGCGTACTACGTGCCGGTACCCGATATGGCCCATCAGAGCATCCGGAACATGTGCAACAGCAGCGAACTCGGGGCGCTGATGCGGAACATGCACCGGTGGTCTTCCACGCTTGCCATCCTGTTCGTCCTCGTCCACGCGACGCATGTCGTCGCCCGCCGCGCCTACCGGGCCCCGCGGGAACTGACCTGGTGGACCGGCCTGACGCTGGGGGTCATCTTCGCCCTCCTGCTCATCACCGGCGTCATCATGCCGTGGGACTGGCGCAGCTATTGGGAGCTGGTGATCTGGGCCGACTGGGTCGATGTCATTCCGGTGGTTGGTGAACAACTGAAGGGGCCGCTTCTGGCCTGGTACAACCTCGGGCGCAATTTTGCCATGCACATCTACATTCTGCCGGCCCTCCTGGGTGTCGCGCTGGCGGTCCACATCTATCTGATCCGCCGTCTGGGACTCTCCGACCGAGTCTGACGGGCGAACGAATGCGAACGGGAAGGAGCAGCGATGGCGCCGACTGACGGGAACGAAGGGAAAAAGAAATTCCGCTTCATGTGGTGGCCCCACTATGTCGGAATCTGCATCGTCGCCATGTTGCTGGTGACGGGGCTTATCGTTCTACTGGCGACCATCTATCCGGTGCCGGACGACGCCCCCAACGAGATACCGTATCCCGACCACGGGGA
>JADGCD010000317.1 GCA_015229165.1 Nitrospinota bacterium
CAACGATCAACGACCAAGGGAACCGACGATGCTGGGTAAAAAGAAAATCGCCGTCATCGGCGCCGGATTCATGGGCGCCGCCCTGATCCGGGGTCTGCTGCGCAGCGAGGCGGTGGCGCCGGGAAACCTGATGGCCGCCGACCCCCGCCAAGGGACGCTGGCCGCCCTGCGCGAGGAGTTCCCCGACCCGCCCAAAGTGACCGCCGACAACCGTGAGGCGGCCGCCTTCGCCGACATCATCCTGCTGGCGGTGAAGCCGGGGATGGTGGCCGACGTTCTGGCCCCGCTGAAGCGGACCATCGGCAAGAAGCTGGTGGTCTCCATCGCCGCCGGGGTTCCGCTGGCGACACTGGAGGAGCCCCTCGTCTCCGGCGCGCGGCTGGTCCGGGCCATGCCGAACATGGGCGCCGCCGTGGGGGCGTCGGCCACCGCGCTGGCCGCCGGACGCCACGCCACCGAGGAAGACCTCCGGCTGGCCCGGTCGCTGTTCGACGCCGTGGGGGAATGCGTGGTGGTGGACGAATCGCTGATGGACGCCGTCACGGGGCTTTCCGGCTCCGGCCCGGCGTTCGTCTTTCTCTTTCTCGAAGCCCTCGTCGACGCCGGGGTCCAGATGGGGCTGGCCCGCGACACCGCCCGGACGCTGGCGGGGCAGACCCTCTACGGCGCCGCCCGGCTGGCGGCTTTGACGGGGGAGCATCCAGGCAAGCTGATCGACCAGATCACCAGCCCCGGCGGCACCACCATCGCCGGGCTCGCCCATCTGGAGCAGAGCGCCTTCAAGGGGGGGGTCATGGGCGCCGTCCGGGCCGCGACGCTGCGCTCCCGGGAACTGGGACAAAAATAAGAAGAACGGAGAACATGTACGTCATCGGCAACTTTTTTATCGCCGCAGGCCAGGTCATCGGCATGGTCCTGTCGCTCTACGTCTACGTCGTCATCGCCCGGGCGCTGATCTCGTGGGTCAACCCCGACCCGTACAACCCCATCGTGCAGTTCCTCAACCGGATCACGGAGCCGGTGTTGCGCCCCATCCAGAAGGCCATCCCGCCGATGGGGGGGCTCGACCTGTCGCCGCTGATTCTCATCTTCGGCATCTACTTCGTGAAGATGTTCGCCGTCACCACGCTGGTCCAGTTCGGCTACAACCTGTCGGGCGGCGGCGCCGTCGGCATGTAGCGTGGAGCCCCCCTTCGACCTGACCGAAGACGGCGAGGGCGTCACCTTCGCCGTCCGGGTCGCCCGGGCCGGGAAATCGGCCGTGGCGGGGCTGCACGACGGGGCGTTGAAGATCCGGATCGCCGCCCCCCCCGTGGAAGGCGCCGCCAACGAAGAGCTGATCGCCTTCGTCGCCCGCCTCCTGAAAGTCCCCAAGCGGAACGTCACCCTCGTCTCCGGCGACGCGTCGAAGAACAAACGGGTCCGCATCGCAGGCGTCACGGCGGAGGCGGTAAGAGGGGTGTTGTAGCCGCCCTCTCGTTGTTCTCTCCGCCTTTTATGGGACCGCCGAACCGCCCGTAGCCGTTCCACGATCCCCCGCCGAATCTGGTAGAATCGTGGTCTATTCCTCCACCCTTTCGCAGGACAACCGATGCGCCCGCTTCTCATGACGACGTTGCTCGCCCTTGCCCTCTTCGTCGCCCCGGCGGGGGCGGCCGAACCGGCGTCGCCGGTGGCCTCCGGCGTGACGGTCGACTATGAGCAGCCGCTGGAGCGGCTCTTCGACGCGTCGCTGCACGCGCTGGCGGTCCTGAAAATCCCGGTGCAGAGCCGCGAGGCCGACGCCTATACGGCCAACATCCTGGCGCGGCGGGGAGTCGGGTCGGCCAAGGTGACGGTGACGATCGTGCGGACGGGGGAGCTCTCCTGCCGGGTGGTGGTGGCCACCTCCGACCACGATCCGGAACTCCCCCCCCTGATCCACGAAAAGATCGCCGCCGCCCTCCGGTGAGGGCGCCCGTGGCTTCCGCTCCCCCCATCGCCGTCTCCACCTCGTGGCTCTCCTCCTCCGTCACTGACGGCGAGGAACTGGTCTTCCGCATCGCCGATCTGGGCGCCGAGTCCATCGAGATCGACTACCGGATGTCGGAGTCGACCCTGCGGCAGGTCTTGATCGCCTGCGCGAAGCGGAACGTCACCCCGGTGTCGATGCACGCGGTCTGCCCGGCGCCGGACCACAAGCCCAATCCCCGGGCGTCGGAGCGGTTCTCGCTGGCCGACGAGAACGAGGCGCAACGGGAAAGCGCCGTGCGGGATGTGGGGGAGACGAT
>JADGCD010000318.1 GCA_015229165.1 Nitrospinota bacterium
ACGCGCGGGGATAGACCGGAAACCTGGGATGTCGCCTCTGAACAAAGCTGAGGTTCCCCCGCACGCGCGGGGATAGACCTGGCACCGGCGGTGCCCATCACCGGGGTTGCATGGTTCCCCCGCACGCGCGGGGATAGACCCGCACATATAGTCTGGCGAACCTTGCGGAAAACGGTTCCCCCGCACGCGCGGGGATAGACCTGAAGAAAATGAAAAAAGAATACAAATCTTTCTGGTTCCCCCGCACGCGCGGGGATAGACCCCTTTCTCAGGGTATCGGACAGAAAGGTGTTGAGGTTCCCCCGCACGCGCGGGGATAGACCGCGCACTGTGACGCACGCGCTACGGCTCGTGCCGGTTCCCCCGCACGCGCGGGGATAGACCTGTTACGGAGGAACAGAAGAATGCGAAGCCAACGGTTCCCCCGCACGCGCGGGGATAGACCTCGTTCTTTTTCACTCCCACAGGTCAGGCTTGGGGTTCCCCCGCACGCGCGGGGATAGACCCCCCGCTAGTAGTTGTTGTAGCCACATTTCTACGGTTCCCCCGCACGCGCGGGGATAGACCTCGGGACAACACCAGGAGGAGGAGGAGGCGGACGGTTCCCCCGCACGCGCGGGGATAGACCGTTTGCAGTCATTTACGATGGCGGCTGCGACCGGGTTCCCCCGCACGCGCGGGGATAGACCCCTGGACGACGATTTCATCCATTGGCAGGCCAGGGTTCCCCCGCACGCGCGGGGATAGACCCAGGTCTACACCTTCTTTGCCCGACAACAGACCGGTTCCCCCGCACGCGCGGGGATAGACCCCACGTCTGGCCAGCCCGGCTTTTCAGCCAGACGGTTCCCCCGCACGCGCGGGGATAGACCTTCAGCACCCTCCACCTTAGGCGGCATGTTGCCGGTTCCCCCGCACGCGCGGGGATAGACCTGCGACGGCATCACTTTTACTACCACCACATCAGGTTCCCCCGCACGCGCGGGGATAGACCTTGCAGGCGCTGCATTTTTTCCCGTGACAGTGCGGTTCCCCCGCACGCGCGGGGATAGACCTGGTCTCCTCTTCGCCGGCTCCAGCGCTTCCGTGGTTCCCCCGCACGCGCGGGGATAGACCTGTTCTGTGAGGTCGCCGTCTCATAAGGTGAAGGGTTCCCCCGCACGCGCGGGGATAGACCGCCTTCCCTGCTTTGGATTGGCGCTCTTCCCCGGGTTCCCCCGCACGCGCGGGGATAGACCGCAGAAAAACAGAGCGAGGCCTTTGCGGGATGTGGTTCCCCCGCACGCGCGGGGATAGACCTTTTGGCGGCGCAGCACACATCAAGAAGGCTCTGGTTCCCCCGCACGCGCGGGGATAGACCTTTTATGATGCGTTTAAATGGGTGCGCGATGAGGGTTCCCCCGCACGCGCGGGGATAGACCGCTATTGGCGTCCCATACGAGACGCCCAGGTCAGGTTCCCCCGCACGCGCGGGGATAGACCCCTGCTGTCGGCCTTGAAAGAAATGGACCGAAAGGTTCCCCCGCACGCGCGGGGATAGACCGATCGGCGACGGGTCTAAGATCGGCGCCGGATCGGTTCCCCCGCACGCGCGGGGATAGACCCGGGTTTTCGCGCGTCGTACTTCCGCGACATCAGGTTCCCCCGCACGCGCGGGGATAGACCTGTCGCGCAGGTGTGACGGCATTACTTTTACTAGGTTCCCCCGCACGCGCGGGGATAGACCTGAGTCATGTCAAAAAAATTGCGTTGGGCGTATGGTTCCCCCGCACGCGCGGGGATAGACCCGACAGGAGAAAGACATGGAGTTTTGGAAAGCTGGTTCCCCCGCACGCGCGGGGATAGACCGCCGTCCTTGACGGCTTGCCAATTTTCAACTTCGGTTCCCCCGCACGCGCGGGGATAGACCGCTGGGATTATCTCTATTGTCTTTTGGGCTGTAGGTTCCCCCGCACGCGCGGGGATAGACCTGATCGCTGTCGCTGTTTCAGGCGCTACTTGTGGGTTCCCCCGCACGCGCGGGGATAGACCCAGTACCAGGTTCCGGCACCGTCCTTGTCATCGGGTTCCCCCGCACGCGCGGGGATAGACCGTCGTCGTTCTATTTTGGGTACCATGTATCTGCGGTTCCCCCGCACGCGCGGGGATAGACCGAGCTGGAAGGGGTGGTTTTTCACCCCGGATGGGGTTCCCCCGCACGCGCGGGGATAGACCCGTTTCTGTCGAGGCCTTCGGAGCGAAGGCCTCGGTTCCCCCGCA
>JADGCD010000319.1 GCA_015229165.1 Nitrospinota bacterium
ATGTCGGTCAGCAGGAGGTCGAACCGTTCGCCGCCGGAAAGCAGGTCGAACGCCTCCTGCCCGTCCCGGACGGCGGTGACGGCGCATCCTTGCCCCTTCAGATAGTTGACCGTGATGGTGCGGAAGAAGGCGGTGTCTTCGGCCAGCAGGATCTTTTTCCCCTCCAGCCCCCGGTCGCCGGTCGTGTCCCGGTGAAGCTCCGGTTCGGCCGCCTCGAAAAGCCCGTAGAGGTTCAGCAGCACCACCATCCGCCCCTCGATCATCATGGCGCCGTGCACCCCCGTCCCCCGAACCGCTTCCTGATCGACCACGGCGTTCGTCCGGACGATGTCGAGAATCCCGGTGGCCAGCACCCCCATGGGGTGGCGCACCAGCTTGGGGACCAGCGCGTAGAGGGGAGCGTCGGCGGCGACGGCGGGCGCCCGCACCGGCAGGAAATCGTGGAGCCGCAAGACCCGCAGGGAGCTGTCGTGATAGTTGACGAACTCCTTGGAACCGATCCGGTTCACCTGCTCCGGCCCGATCCGGTCGATCCGCGCGATGAGGTCGATGTTGACGGCGAATATCTCGTCGGCTGCGTTGGCGAAGAGGAGCAAGGTCTGGCTTTCCCCCACCCCGTCGATCCCGCCGACCCGCTCCCGCAGGGCCGATTCTTTCGACACCAGGGTGAAATCGAGCTGCGACGCCTCCATGAGCCCCGCCGGATCGAGGGTCAGGATGACCTTGCCGTCCCCCATGATGGCGGCGCCGGAGAAGCAAAGCGTCCCGTCAAAGAGGGGGGAGAGGGGTTTGACCACGATCTCGGCCATGTCGAGAATATCGTCGACGATGACGCCGAACCGGCGATCCCCCACCTTGAGGGCGACGATGTGCAACGCCGACCGGGGACTGACGCGCCGGTCGGAGCGGGCGTCGTGGAGGGGGGGCGAGTCCTCCTGGGCGACGGCCCACGGGGCGCGGATCTCTTTCGAGCGGCGGTCCTCTATCCGCTGGCGCCGGTCGGGAACGGGCTGGCCGGTCTCGTCGTCGACGACCGCCGCCTGAAGCCCCAGCAACGCCGACAGCCGCACCAGCGGCAGGAGCCGTTCGCGCCGCCGGATGACCGCCGAATCGCCCAGGATCTCCACCCGCTCGGCGACATCGTTGGCCTTGATGCGCACCATCTCTTCGATGGAGGATTGGGGAAGAGCATACCGGCGCCCCGCCGCCTCGACCACCAGCGTATGCATGATGGCCATGGTCAACGGCAGCTTCAGCGTCAGCCGCGACCCCTTGCCGGGGGCGGTCTCCAGTCCCACCGACCCACCCAACGCGGTGATGTTGCTCTTCACCACGTCCATGCCGACCCCCCGGCCGGAGACGTCGGTGACGGCGGCGGCGGTGGAGAATCCGGGGGCGAAGATCAGCTCGTGGGCCTCGGCGTCGGTCATGACCCGCGCCGCCGCTTCGGTGACGATCCCCTTCTCCACCGCCTTGCCCTTGAGCTTTGCGGCGTCCATCCCCCGTCCGTCGTCGGCGATGACGATATGGACCAGCCCCCCCTCGTGACGGGCGGAGACGGTCACGATCCCTTCGGGCGACTTTCCCGCCGCCTGCCGCTCGGCGGGAAGTTCGATGCCGTGGTCGGCGCTGTTGCGGATCAGGTGGGTGAGCGGGTCCGAAAGCCCTTCGATGATCGACTTGTCCAGCTCCACGTCGGACCCGACGAGGTCGACCCGGATCCGCTTGCCGAGGCTGCGGGCCAGGTCGCGGACGATCCGGGGGAGTTTCTGGAAGACCGACCCGATCGGCTGGAGCCGGGAGCGCATGACGCTCTCCTGCAGATCACTGGTGATCAGGTCGAAGTGCTGGGCCACCTTCTTGATGGAAGGGGTCTCGGAGAGGGCGATGTTCAACGCCGCCTGCATACCCTCCCGGAGATGGGCCAGCGCTTCATCGACCACGACCGCCGGGTCGCTCCCCTGCCGGATGCCGCCCAGCAGGATCTTGCGGGCCTCCTTGAGCCGGTCGTCCAACGCCGGACCCACCCGCTCGGGGCCGATGAGGCTCCAGAGGCGCCGGTTGAGGAGGTTCATGGTCTGGTTGCGGGCGAGCACCAGCTCCCCGGCCTGGTTCATGAGGGTGGTCAGCAGGTCGGTCCTGATACGGATGGTATCGGCCACCTTTGGCGCCGCCGTTCCGGCGGGCGCGGGTGTCGCGGCGTCTACCAGGAGAGCGACCGCTTGCGCGGCTGGCGCGGTCGGCGGCGTTTCGGCGG
>JADGCD010000320.1 GCA_015229165.1 Nitrospinota bacterium
CGCGGATTGATCAGGCGGATGTCATCGTCGTTGGCCACCTTGAAGAAGACCTTGCGGAACTTGGTGGAGCCGGCCAGCCGCTCCCCCTGGGGGACGTCGGGCCAGACGTTGTTCTTCACCCCGTCGGGGATCTCGTTGGCGGACATGCGCCCGCCGTTGGACGAGGCGTCGCTGACGGTGGCGGACTTGTAGAAGCGCAGTTCAGACGATTGGATGGGCATAACGTCAGATCTCCATGAGCTTGATGGTGCCGGTGAACAGGTCGTGGTGCGGCCAGATGGGTTGGAATGCGATGGCCGGGGCGTCAAAGTGGCGGAACATCACCGACCGGGAGACTCCCTCCCAGATCAGGGTGAAGGCGGCCCCGGGCTGAGCGGCCATGGCCTCCAGGGCCTCCACCGTGGCCCGGTCCAGCCAGGTCACCTCGTCGGCGGCCTCCAGGGTGATGGGGCGGCCCTTGGCCAAGGGCTGGGACCAGACCACCGGCGCGCCGCCCAGGGTGCGGGTGGTCTCCATGGCCACGGGAGACCATTCCCACCGGTCGGTCCATTGGAGGGAGTCCGGTAGGATGAGATCGCCGAGTTTTTTCATGGTTGATTGCCGGGTGGATTGTTACTACAATAAATGCGATGAAGATCACCTTGTGATCCGCCCAAACGGGCCGTTACCCTTGCCGAGCGGGGGCTTGATTTCGCCGATGCCGAACAGGTATTCGCCGGACGCACGCTGGATCGGGTGGATGATCGCCAGGACTACGGCGAGGAACGCATCCTCACCGTTGGCCATTTACATGGCCGGATGGTGGTCGTGGCCTGGACGCCACGGGGTGATGCACGCCACGTCTTTTCCATGAGGAAGGCCAATGAACGGGAACAGAAAAGGTACGGGCAGCGACTTGGCTAAGGTTGATGCCCACGCCATCACAGGAGTGGAGTACGAGGAGATCCCCGAGTTGGATGAGGATTTCTTCGCCGAGGCCAATGAATATGTGGGCGGCAAGCTGGTCAAGCGTGGACGTCCATCGGGCAGCGGCTCCAAGGTCTCCACCACCATCCGCTTCGATGCTGACGTGCTGTCCGCTTTCCGGACCACGGGGAGGGGCTGGCAGACGCGAATGAACGATGCCCTGCGCGACTGGCTGAAGACCCACCCCCCCATGGAGCGCCATTAGAACGTTCCCCTCTGCAATTCCTTCAGGGCGTCCACCAGTTGCCTTATCTGGGTCCGTGGGCTGGTGATGGAGGCGGCGGGCCGACCGTTCATGGTAAGATCCAGCCGAACCACCCCCTCGATGGGGGGTGAAGCCACCCCGCCACCAGCCAAGGCCAGGGAGGGTATCGCCGGGATCTGCAGTGCCCCGACGAGGCCACCTTCCTGGAACCGGGGCACGTCCGGCAGAATCCGGCGCACGGTCTCCATGGGAGCGGAGTTGATGGCCAGCAGCAGATCCCGGAACACCCGGGAGCGATCCTTGCGGATGACGATCTCGCCGGCCTCCAGCAGCGCCGGAATGCGGTCGCCGCCACCATAGCCGGGCAGACGCCCGCCACGGGCGAGCCCCACAACGCCGCCGCCCGCGTGCGCCTCGACGGTGCGCACCGTCACGGTGACGGTCTTGTCGCGGATGCCGGCCAACTGCGCCTCAATGGCGGAGAGCGACGCCTGTGCCTGATCCACCTGGGCCTGGAGTTCCACCGCCTTGGTGGTCTTCTCCGGGATGGCATCCATCTCGGCTTTGAGAGCAGCGACGGTCTGTTTCGCCAACTCCAATTGCTGAGTCAGCGAAGCGGTCTCTTTCTGCTGGGATCCCAACGCCTGCCGGGCCGCCTGCTCCTGGCGCTGGTAGAGGCTGTCCAGCACATTGCCGGCATCCTGCACGCCGCGAATGGCGGTGGAGGTGTTCTCCAGGCTGGCGAAGGCATCCTGAGCCCCCCGAGCCAGGGACTCGGCCCATTTGATGTCCTGCTCGGTGAGATTGGACTGGGCCAGGATGCGCTGGGCCTCGGCCAGTTTCTGGGAGGCCGCCGCCGCGCGGGATGCCTCCTTCTCCCGGTCCGACATGTTGCGTTCGAGAAGCGCCCGGATCTTGTCCTCGGTGGACATGCGGGCCGAACGCTTTTTCTCCTCGATGGCCTGGATCTCGGCGGCCAAGCGTTTTTCCGCTTCCAGGCTCTGCTGGACGGCCCGTTCGGCAGCCTGCACCGACTGATCGGCGGTGCGGATCTTCTCGGTCAGCGCCTCCCGGGCC
>JADGCD010000321.1 GCA_015229165.1 Nitrospinota bacterium
CGAGGGAGTCTCAAAACTAGCAGCCGGACTCGCCCAGCTCGTAAACATCACGGACCTTTACTTAACCCTGAGGTACTTTTCTATAAAGAGCCATTTAATTCAGAAAAAATCATATTAATAAATTTTGACTGACTATATCAAATATATTTATTAATTCTATGAAAATATTTGAAATAAGGCCCCCGGGTTCGAAAACATGGTTCTTATTGAAACCGTCAGAATCGCAGTTATGAACTGCGGTTCTAGAGCCGGTTCCGGCCTTTCCTATCAAACGGACTCCCTTCAGCTTCCAATAAACACATATTATTGTCTTTTAAATATGCACGAATTTCTTATAAAATTTTATTAAGAGTATGTGATAGAAGCTGGGAATATTATAAAGAATTGGTATTGAAATTAAAGCCTCAAATACTGCACTCAATTATTATTATGATGTGTTTTTTCGAAATTATTTGTTTTAGTTTTATCGTGTATTTTTAAATAATGTAACAAGGAAAAGTAATTAAGGGAATATTTCTTGCTAATGTTGGTTTACGGAGTTCTGTGAAAAGAGCAAGAAATTTTCACTATTAAGGATCATAAGTGAAATCAATGATGGTAAACTCCTGATTTTTTCAAGAGGGGAATGAGTATTGGAAAAATCATAAAAAAAAAACAGGAGTTTAACATCAGTGAGTGAGATTCTTTTTTGAAAAAGGATTAATGTTGTGAGTCAACAATTTTTTGCTAGAAAGGTGACCCGACTCATTCAATAAGCGTATCATATGAAAGGAATTTCCTCCTTTGCTCACCTATATTTTTCTGAACAAATTTTCCTTTCTATTCTCTGTCTCCTTTTTTTATTTGTCGTCTTCCTTTGGCGGAGTGTCCTTTAAGTAAGCTTTTTGATTTTCCTTATGATTTTTTTCTTGTTTATCTTGTTTCCGTTCCTTAGATTTAGACTTGTGAGTGGAATCATTCTATTCACTCATAAAACTGAAAAATATTTTATCCACTATTTTAGCCTCTCTCTTTCAGCTTCCACCAATTCTTTTTTATCTATTTTCCCTCAAAATTTGGAACATTATTCAGATCAATTTCCTCCTTTTTCATTGCGTTCACTTACAATACAACTCAGTGTATGTCCACCCCTCTCAACCTTCCTCATTTCGCTTCCGTTTCCACTCAGCTTTTCCCTCTTCTCTTCTTTGTGATTCTTTGTAACAATTATTAGATTCTGTATCATTTCTTTCCATTGATGACTGAGTTCACTTTATAAGAATTGTTGCATTGAATTACTCCGGGTTGATTTTTTATGAATCTTTTTATGGAGGTTCTCATATTTTGAGTCGTCCGCAGGAAAACAATTAAATTTCACAGAAGATTTTCTTCATTTCAGAACATGAGGTTGGTGATTACTTGAGCAGTAATTTATTTATGATCGTGGTGCCTTTAAAGATGGCTCCTTTCTGAGGGATAGTCGTTTTGGTTTGCAGATTTTCGGATTATCTCATTTTCCCCTTTATTTTTTTTTTAACACCGCCTGTGTCAAGTCAAATGAAATTACAATCTCAAATTTAAAATGATCTATTAATCAAATTTATATTTTTTGTTTGATTTTAGCCTTTATTAATAGAAAAAATATTTTTAAGCTGGAAAAATAAAAAGGGCTTTAAAAGTGCCCACGGGGGCTCATATTTCACTAATAAACTTAAGAACTTTTTTTATATTCTTTAAAATTGCCTAAAATATTTTTGCCTCAATTTTTTACTTTTTAAAAAATAAAGGTGGACAAATCTGAGTAATCAGCCTCTAAGCGAGTTGGCGCGCGCTCTTTCGGGAATGGATTCAATAGAGAGTTTAGATTTCAGATTAGTGTAAGCATATTTCTAAGAAAGAATTATTGAGTTGGCAGAGGTCAGATTTCAAAGGAGTTGTTTTAATAGAACCGAATCAGAATCGAATTTTACAATATGAAATATTTATCCACGTTAGCGAAATTTTATTTGCATTGATAACACTTGATTTGCATTTGTAATTTTTGATTCTGGTATTGCGTTATCCTAAAAGTATCACCATATAAGAAATCTCACCTTTGACAACGTCTCCATTTACACTGAAATTTTTTTTTGGAATTCAGCCGTAAAATGGAATAAAACTTTATTATGAATAATTATTCTTCTTTTAAGAGCTTTCTATATTATTTATTAGCGAAATTTTA
>JADGCD010000322.1 GCA_015229165.1 Nitrospinota bacterium
ATTATCAGTAATAGAGCTAACACCATAATTTGCAGTCAATGTTGGCGTACCGCCACTAACATCTACAACACACCATGCTTTAGCCATTCCAGGATGATAAACAGCGGTTCCCGGAGTAACTGCAACCGCATTACTAGAGACGGCTTCCATTTCGGCTTGGCTTGCGACAGGCAACAAGACAGGAGCGCCATTTGCTTTTGTATAATCAATACAATAAACGGTCGTCCCGTCAGACCAGAATGTCGCTCGATCATTTGTTGCTGCTGTGATATTTGCCTCTCCAGGCAAGTTAAGTTTTGTTGCGTGATGCAGTAATTTCGCATCACCATCAAAAATAACAGTCCTGAACATACCAGACCCTAGCGTTACTGTACTAACCGTCAACGTACCAGCAATATGCAAACCATTCCCGGTTGCTGAAGTCAAATTCAATGCAGCAGTTGTACCGGAAAGAGATGCGCTGATAGAGATAAGCGTACCGGTTTTCAGGTTAAGCACACCCGCTAAAGTTCCACCACTTGAAGACAAATACCCTGCATCGAGTAATTCATACCGAGCCGGATTTTGTCTGAACCGGATGGTTACTTCGTGGCCAGCACCAACAATATCACCAGCTACAAGGGCAGCCCCACCCTGTTTATATAGGGTATGTTTACCTACTGTTGCAGTATGCGTACCAGACTGAGAGCCAGACGTATCAATCGCTGTCCCACCTGGAGTCTCAGCAACGTTATAGGTATTGGTTGTTGGCGACTTGATGTAGTAAGTAGTGCCAGCAGTAAGACCTGTAGGCAATGCCCCGCTTGTCGTAAAGACTACTGGCTCCGCTTCATATCGTCCATGTGCTGTATGGGTTACTACGCAAGGGGAAGCGATAGTCATTGTCACCGTTGCGGCCACACCAATCGGGTCAAATACAGGATTGGTAATCGTGTTAGCGCCAGCAGCCCTTACAAGAAATTCAACGCCATCCACCAAACGTACTGAGTTCGTATATGAAACCGTAATCGTATCTGTTCCACCAGCAGCAGCGAATCGAGCAAGAGAATTAACGCTGGCAATCAGGTTAAGCTCAGTATGAGATGCAGTTACCGCTCCCGTAATGTTGGGAAAAGTCTCAAGAATCTTTGCCTTGATAAACCGTAAGTGATCGTCACCCTGCGACTTTGGATCAGTAGCCCCAACAGGATTAGTAGCAACCAACGCGCTAATGTATGAACCAGTCTCTAATCCCATTATAAATACCCCTTAACTCTATTGCTCGATACCAGCTTGGTTGTTCTTGCAAACAATCTATTAAGTGCTTGCGCTTCCAATACGTTTTCTACTTGCGCTTGTTGTGGGTCAAGCAAGAAACTTGCATACAGCAAACCCTTGGCACGATAGCGAATCAAGTCGCTTGCCTCATTTGTCCATACCGTACTTGACGAATTGCTTGCACTCATCGAAATGGCTTTGTGATAACTTACTTGTGCTGACAAGGTAACTGACGGCCTTGGGTATATCCTGAGCTGTTCATGATGAATACTGTAATCAGTAGGCGTTGACGAACTGCCAGTCGATGAATCCCATAACTCTATATCATGCCATGATGCGTTGTTGACCAGATAAGGTGTGCTGGACGAATAAACCTTGAACGTATCTACTTCAATAAGCTTGGGGATAATACTCAAAGCGTATTGAGTAGTCAGTGACAGGTTGATATTTACTGTAGTCTCGTTGAAGTAAAAACGCTTATCCTGATAAAACTTCACCGCGTCCAAGCAGGCATTTAGAACTGCCGTACTTAAAGTCTGGTGAATCTCATCATAGATTCGTGTCCTTAAATCTCCGAGTGTACTCATGCTACCGCCTTAACTGGTTGTGCTGACCATTCCATCATTGCTCGTTCATCAAACCATTCATCACTATATTCGCAATGCGAGTAGTGATTAAACGCAGGAATGCCAAGTGTGTAATGCACTAGCTTTGCATCAGGATTTGGTTCGTTCTCAATGGGAATGTGATTCCACTCTTTCGGCAATTCCCCGATTTCATCGTCTTTCATAAAGTGGAAACGATGAAGAATCGAACCGGAAGCGCGTTGCACGAACTCAGGAGTTACTTGTTTCCATGCAAAGTGAGAGCAGTTAATCAGCATCACACTAGACCAATTCTTACGCGGATAATCTTCG
>JADGCD010000323.1 GCA_015229165.1 Nitrospinota bacterium
AACCGCCGAAGCGGAACCGAGTCTCCGCCGATCCGGCCAACACTGATCGTCCGCCGATGGGAACGCCGTTGATCTCCGGACCGATGGTTTGGTACGGGTAGCCCCGGATCGAACCGGCGCCCCCGGCGTAATAGCGGAGGTCGGGGGGAACTCTTTCGAATTCGGCGCCGAAAAGGGCGCCCATCTCCCCCCGAAGGGCCAAGGTCACCGACCAGGGGAGGCCGTCATAGGTGGCGAACAGGTCGGCGTTCCCGCGCGCTTTCAGGAAGGAGATGTCGCCGTCGCTCTCGCCATAGAAAGGTTCGGCCCATCCGGAGAGCCGTAGCCCCCACGTTGGGTCGAGGGGGGAATCGGTGCGGTCGATAGTGGCGTAGCCGATGCCGTAGCCGAGAAGGTAGTTGAAAGCCCGGCTGGTGGCTTTGGTTTTCGTCTCCCCCCGGCGGGAGCCGCCGCCGACACCGACGGTCAACCACGGCACGACCTGGGCGTCCACGCTGGCGGAGCCGTCTTGATAGCGGCTGACATAGGCGACGGTGGTTTCGTCGGCCGCCACGCCGTTCAGGACGAGGGAAAAGCGCTCGTCGAAAAGCTCCGGATAGCGGTAGTTGAAAGTCCCCTCCCGCCGGATGGCGGAGACATCGGCCAGAATGCGCAAGCGGTCGGCGTGACCGGAAAAGTTCCGGTGCTCCCAACCGGCCTTGGCCCCCAGCTTGTCGTCGCTCCGGTAGTAGATCCCCGCGCTGACCGTCCGGGGCGCCCTCTGCAGGGTCCAGACGGAGATGTCCAGCCGCCCGTCGGCGCCCACCGCATCGGCGTGGCTCACCTTGACGCGGGAAAAGAGCGACGTCCCCTCCAGACTTTTGCGCAATTCTTCCAGCGCCGAGAGCCGAAAAGGCTCCCCCTCCCTCCACGGAATCCGGTGTCCAAGATAGAGAGGATCGATCCCTTCACCCCCTTCGATGAGGGTCTGGCCGAAGTGGGCATAGGGCCCCTGATCGATGTGATAGACCACCGTTCCGTCGCGGGCGGCGTGATCGACCGTCACCTCACGCGGGAGAGCCCGGGCGAAGGGGAAGCCCCGGTCCTGGAGCTGGACGAGAAGCGTGGCTTCGGCGTCGATGACCTTGGCCGCATCGATCGGCTCTCCCGGTTGGACGCCGGTCACGGTCGCTCCCTCGGGGATCGGGTGCTCGACATTCCAGAGCAGGCTCACCTCGCGCAACCGGTAGAGAGGGCCGGTGGTGACCATGAAGAGAATCTCCACCTCGGCCGGTTTGGAGCCGGAGGAGACCCGTATCTGGATGAAGGGACGATAATAGCCGTGGGAGCGGAGAATCTTTTCGAAAAGATCTTTGTCGTCCCGGGCGCGGGCCATCATGGCGCCGTAATCGTCCTGCCGCTCCTGGGCTTTGGCCATCGTGGCCGAGGCGGCGGCGAACCGCTCGGTCAGGGCGCTGTCGGGCAGCCCTTCGAAGCGGACGGAACAGGTGAATTGCGCCGGGGGCTCCTGCGCCAAAGCGGGCCGATTTCCCGTCAAGAAGAGCGAGAGGGCAATGAAAAGAAGAAAAAGGCGCCAGTGACCGGCCCGGACCCCGATCGGGGGGGCGTTGTTCAACATGTCATCCGGCGCACGATCCATAACGGTTCCATTTCACGCTATGATACCCCTCACGAGCCGAATTCGTAAGAGGCTGCCCGCATGTCGATTCTCGTCATAACGCCCCCCCGCTCCCGGTCGACGGGCGTCCCTTTGCCCCGTCGGCGGTTCAGGAGACTGACGGCGGGAGCGACCATCCGCTCCGATGCTGCGTGGAAAAGGAAAATCGGACGGGCCTTTAATGGCGTTGGGCTGGTTCTCCTGTGCAACGAGGCCGCCTTTTGCCGTGAAGAGACGCTTGCGACCCGCCTTCAGCTCGTCGTGGCCCGAACGGTGGCGCTCCTTGGGGCTGACGCATGCCACCATCGGGGGGCCGACGCCCCTCCTCTCCCGGTCGATCTTGTCGTCGCCGACGGGGGACTTCCGGGCGTGGTCGACTTTCCGGTCATCGACGCCGACCTTGCCGACCCGGTCCTGACGGCGGCGCTGATCGAATGCCTCGCGCCGGGGGGGGATCAGCCATGGCGGGTCTACCTTCTCCGCTGCGGTGACGGAAGTTACTACACCGGCGT
>JADGCD010000324.1 GCA_015229165.1 Nitrospinota bacterium
ACCGGCGGGCGTCCTCCACATAGAGACGCCAATCGGCCACATGCCCCTTCTCCCGGTCCGGCAGCGGGCGGGACGATCCCCCCTGCCCCCGATGCTCATATACATAGAGCGCCACCGGCAGAGACCGCAGCGCGTGGAGCGACTCCGCGTACTTCTCCAGCGGCTCCGTCCGCCCCGTGAAAAAGACCAAACTCCCTTTCGGCGACGGCGGGGAATAGCGGGCGTAGCGGATCGACACCCCGTCGGCGGTGACAAACGACGCCACCGAGACGTTCGCCCCCCACCACCGGTCCGCCTCCGCCAGGTCGTCCGCGCGAGCCGGGAATGACAGCGCGAGAAGCGCCGTCAGCGCCAAGAGAA
Organism: Nitrospinota bacterium; assembly: GCA_015229165.1. GTDB lineage: Bacteria > Nitrospinota_A > UBA7883 > UBA7883 > JADGGD01 > JADGCD01. Next base: position 361 of record JADGCD010000324.1, read on the forward strand.
GCGTTCTCATTTCGTCAGCCACCCTTTCAGCCCCGCCATCGCCTGCGCCCGGTGGGAGATGGCGTTCTTCAGCTCCATCGGGATTTGGGCCATCGTCACCCCCCGCTCCGGCAAGAAAAAGATCGGGTCGAACCCGAATCCGGCCTCCCCCGCCTGCCGCAGGTGGATCATCCCCTCGCAGACCCCGGCGAAGAGCCGCTCCTCCCCCGCCGGATCGACCCACGCCAGCGCCGCCACATAACGGCAACCCCGTCTCTGGGGCGGCAGCCCCGCCAGCCGGGCCAGAATCTCCTCGTTCACCGCTGAGGCCGACCGCCCCCTGCCGTAGCGGGCCGTCGCCACCCCCAGCTCCCCCGGCAGCGCGTCGATCTCGATCCCCGAATCGTCCGCCACCGCCGGGGCGCCCACCGCACGGGCCACCGTACGGGCCTTTATCATAGCGTTCTCCGCGTAGGTCGCCCCATGCTCATCGATCTCGCCTGCGAAGCCCGCCTCGGAAAGAGTCAGGAACAGAATCCCCGCGTCGGCGAACGCCCGGTCGAACTCCGCCCGTTTCCCCTCATTGCGCGTCGCCAGAATCACCCGTCGCATCCGCCCCCCCCTCATCCATTCACCTTGCCCGTTCGTCATAGAGTATAGTATATATATGACCGGCCGCCACTCCCGGCGGCCCGACCGGAGGGTGGCGCTACGAAGACCTCGATGCTCGACCAGATCACCATCCACCAGCTCGACCTCTTTCTGGTGGCGGCCAAGCTGAAGAACTTCTCCCGCGCCGCCGAACAGATGTCGATCTCCCAGCCCGCCTTCTCCGCCCAGATCATCAAGCTCGAAAAGATTCTCGGCGCCCCCCTGTTCGAGCGGATCGGACGGCGCATCGAGCTGACCGACGCCGGCGCCGTCTTCGCCGGATACGCCCAGAAGACCCTCGGAACCCTGCGCGAGGGGAAACAGGCCATCGACGACATGAGCCGCAAGGTCATCGGCGCGTTGCGGATCGGCGCCTCCACCACCGTGGCCAACTACATTCTTCCCGAGTATCTGGGGCGGTACAAGTCGCTCTACCCCGCCGGGAAAGTGGAGATGATGGTCGACAACACCAACATGATCGAACAGGCGTTGCTGCGCAACGAGATCGACATGGGGATCGTCGAAGGGCCGGTGCGCAACAAGAGCGTCGACGCCTATCTTTTTCGCACCGACGAGCTGGTGGTCATCTACTCCCCGAAACATCACTGGAAGAACCGGGCGAAAGTGACGCTGGCCGAGTTCCAGAAAGAGCCCCTCATCGTCCGGGAGAAAGGCTCCGGCACCCGGAAAGTCTTCATGGACATCATCGGGTCGCCTGAGAAGGTGACGCTGAACATCATCATGGAGCTGGGCGACACCGAAGCGATCAAGAAGAGCGCCCAGGCCAACCTCGGCATCGCCGTGGTCAGCAAATCGGCCGTGGAGCAGGAGCTAAAAGAGAAAGCCCTGCGGATGGCGGTGATCGAGGGGTACACCTTCGCCCGGCGCCTGACGCTGGTGATATTGAAGAACCGCTACCTCTCCAACCCGCTCAAAGCCTTCATCCAGACCCTGGCCCCCGAAGAGCCGTTCGAGGCGCAGTAGCCGGAAGGCGTAGCCGCAGTCGTCAATCGCCCACCCTGAACACCGTCACCCCATCCTCCTCCATCCGCCAGACGCTCATTCCCACCGGGATCAGACGCCCCCCTTCGGCCACCTCCATCTCCCCGACCACCGAGGGAAGCCGGTCCCCCTCAAGGCGGAGGATCACGCCGCGCGTCCCCTCCTTTACCGTCATCA
>JADGCD010000325.1 GCA_015229165.1 Nitrospinota bacterium
ATAGTCCGTCTCCCGCCGGATGTATATCTTGTACAGCCCCGCCTTCTCGTCCCCCCGGGTCCGCTCCACCAGCGCGTCGATGTTGGCCATCGTCTCCCGGTACTGGGCCGCCAGATTCCCTTCGTGCCGACTTTCCGACCCGGCGATGCTGGCGGTTCCGGCGATATAGACCCTTGACGGCCCCCCGTCGGCGGGCACCGTGGCCCGGGCGAACGAGGGGCTCTTGGGGCCGTAGCGGCGGGGGTAGAGATAGGCGCTCACCTGCCGGGGGTTCTCCACATGGCGCGGCTCCCGGACGGCGGCGATGAAATGGATGGAAAGGGAATCGTCGGCCATCGACCCGACCGCCGTGGCCGAAGGGAAGCGGCACGCCTCCTCATCGCCGAAGACGGCGGCGAAACCTTCCGCCCGGCCGACGCAGAACCGCTGGTATCGCTCTAGCCCCCCCTCTTCGGCGTTGATCCGGGGGAGGAAGTTCCACATGCGGATCAGGTGGGGATACCCCTGCCCCTGCACGAACGAGAGGATCGACCGGTAGGCGGTCCGGCTCCGCTCGTCCAGCGGCTCGTCCGGCGCCTGCGGCAGGGTGACGGCGCCGAAGAGGAGCGCGCCGGTCCGGGCGAAGCGGACCCCCCCCGCCTCACCCCGCGTCACCGGCTCGGCCACCCGCCAGACCTCGTCGGTGGGGTCTCCGAACTGGGGCATCGGTATCGAGACCGTCAACGCCTCCGGCAAGAGGGAAGGGGCCGGAAGGCCATAGCGGACGATCGCCAGCGTCGATTCGTCCGGACGCGCCTCCCCACCGGCGGTCGTCCGGGGGACGTAGCCGATAGTCAGCCCCGTCTGGGGTTCGGTCACGGGCGTTCGGGAAGACATGGTCGCGTCATTGTTGATGATCTTCCCGATTTTATTCAATAAAATGGGGAAACGGAAATCATTTCCTCGCACGAAGGAGCCTTGCATGTCGATCGCCCGCGTCGGCGCGTCTGTTGGTCTGTTGTCCCTCCTTGCCGCCTGTAGCAGTTCCGACCTTAAGCTGGACCACCCATCCGAGGCGCCCACGGGGAAAATCCCCTACGCCTCTTCCACGATGGCGGAGGTGACCATCGGCTCCGGCGACACTGTCTGGTACGACGTGTCCGGAATGGACCCCACCGGGGGGCGGACCGAACAGGTGATCGTCGATACCAACGGAACGCTCCTCTTCGTCGGGCTCAGGGCCAACGGCGCCACGCTGCTCTCGTGGGACAACGGCTGGAGTGGAACGCTGGCCGACATCGGCCCCTTCTACCGGGCCAACGCCGAATATGAAAACGAGACCGTCGTCACCCAGGCGCCCTTCATGCCGGGGCAGGCGGGGCGCTTCCCGGCGGGGAGTTGGCAAATCGGCCTGAAGAACCCCACCGGCGGCGAAGTGACCGGAACGGTGACCCGCCTTTCCAAGACCGACGCCGACCTGTCGCGCGGCGTCATCGACCTGAACTTCTGGGTCTTCGGCGGATCGGGCGGAACACCGGGCATTCCCGGCCTGCCGCTGCGGGAGACCGAGGGGCTCATCCCCCCCATCCCGGGCCTCCCTCTCGGCGACACCACCGGCATCATCCAGGACCAGGGAGACGCCGACGCCATCCGCGACCTGCTGAAGATCCTGCTGGCCGACACCGGCATCACCATCGGCACTTTCACCACCCACTTCGTGGAGGACACCGACGCCGTCGGCATCTCCTCCGAGCAGGACATGCTCGATTTCTACCGGAAAGCGGCGCAGGCCACCGCCGGGCGCAAGGATGTGGGGATCAACTGCTTCCTCGTCCCCCGGCTGCCGGGCGACATCCTCGGCATGGACGGGACCATCCCCGGTCCCGGCTTCCTGCACGGCACCCGGGCGTCGGGGCTGATCGCCCAGATGGGATCCTACGGCGCCGAACTGGACGGCCTCTCCGCCGACGAGACCGACCGGCTGATTCTGGCCGTCACGCTGGCCCACGAAATCGGCCACTATCTGGGGCTCTACCACCTGAACGAGTACGACGGCTCCGCCCACGACCCCCTCTCCGACACCCCCGAGTGCCGCAAGGCCGACGACAGCGACGGCGACGACGTCCTGATCCCCGAGGAGTGCCACGGCAAAGGCGCCGACTACCTGATGTTCTGGGCGCTCAACGAGGA
>JADGCD010000326.1 GCA_015229165.1 Nitrospinota bacterium
AGACGGCACGAATCGCACCGGCCACAGGGGGTTCCGTCGGACGCCGGGTCGTAGCAGGAGAGGGTCAGGCCGTAGTCGACACCGAGGCGCAACCCCTCCTGGATGATCTCCCCCTTGGTCATGGCGATCAGCGGGGCGTGCAGCCGGACCGGCGCGCTCCCCTCCACCGCCCCCCGGGTGGCAAGATTGGCCATCGCCTCAAAGGCGGCCAGATACGCCGGGCGGCAGTCGGGATAGCCGGAGTAGTCGAGCGCGTTGACCCCGATGAACAGGTCGCCCGTCCCCAGCGTTTCGGCGTAGGCCAGCGCCAGCGACAGGAAGACCGTGTTCCGGGCCGGGACATAGGTCACCGGGATGCCGTCGTCCACCGGGGCGTCGGGCGCCCTTTTGGGGACCGGCGTGGCCGACGTCAGGGCCGAGCCGCCGAAGGGGGTCAGATCGACGGTGACGATCTTGTGGTCGGCGGCGCCCAGCGCCGTCGCCACGGCCCGCGCCCGGTCCAGCTCGATCCGGTGCCGCTGGCCGTAGTCGAACGAGAGGGCGTGAACCCGGTACCCTTGCGCCTTGGCAAGGGCGAGGACGGTGGCGGAATCGAGCCCCCCCGACAGCAGGCAGACGGCGTCGCGCGGTTTCATCGGTCGATTCTACACCACCGGCTTCTCGGGCTCGACCCTCAGCGGGCGGGAGGGAGGTGGTAGCCCCCCCCGGCGATCAGCTTCATGGCCGCCGGGTCGTGGAGGAGGAAATCGACGAAGCGCCGGGCCAGGGCTTCCTGCTTACCCCCCTTCAGGACGACCCCCTGCTGGATGATCGGCGGGTGCATGGTGTCGGGAATATCCCAGAGGAGGCCAATCCCCTCCTTCTCCCCCTGCGGAACCAGCGCCGCCGCCACCAGCCCGTAGCGGGCCTCCCCCGTGGCGACGAGACGAAAAGCCGTCGCCACATTTTTTGTCACCACCAGCCGGGCCGGATCGCCCACCCCCAGCCGGACCAGCACCTCCCGCCCCGCCTCGCCGTACGGGGCGGCGCCCGGATCGGGGAGGGCGATTTTCCCCTCCCGGTCGTCGGTCAGGGCCGACGGGCCGGGGGGAGCGTCCCGTCGTCGGCTGACCAGCGCCAGACGCCCCAAGGCGTAGGTGAACCGTCCTCCCGGCGCCGCGAAGCCCCGCCGCTCCAACTCGAAGGGGCGGGCGGCGTCGTCGGCCAGCAGCAGGTCGAAAGGGACCCCCTTGGCGATCCGGGCCACCAGCGTGCCGGTGGAGGCGGCATCGACGAGGGGGTGGTGGCCGGTGGCCGCTTCGAAGAGGGGCGCCACCTGCCGGAGGGTCGGGGCGAAGGGGGAGGCCACCGCCACCCGAAGCGTTTCGGCCCGGGCGGACATCGCCGTCGCCGTCGTCAGGAGCAGGACCGAGAGGAGCCGAACCATCGGAAGCCTCCGCCACGAGCAAGGCTCGCAAAAACTGTCGGCGTCAACGCCGCAGGGTGAAATCAGTCACGAATCGTTCCCGTATTGTCACACATTTTGCGCTTTTTTGCCTGCGTCGCCCGTCGGAATCAGGCCGGTTGCGCGGCCACGATCTTCTTGGCGCGGCTTTCGTCGCCGCTGCGTTGGATCGAAAGCCCCAGATCGCCCGCCACGCGCAGAGTGTTCATCGGCACGGTTTGGGTCTCGAACGACCGCTGATACTCCAGCCCCCCCAGAAGAGCCACCAGCGACACCAGATCGGCCTCCACATCGACATCAAGCGTCAGGGGAAGCAGCTTTAGGGGGAGGGCGAGGCGGCGCGCCTCGGCGGTCAGGTTCAGCAATTCGGCCCCTTCGTCGAAGGCCGTGTCGAGCCGCACCGGGGCGTCCGCCGGGAAGCCGATCAGGTAGGCGCCCCCTTCCCCCGTCGGCCCCAGCGCCATGCCGGAGCGGGCGTAGACGAAATCGAAGGCGGCGTCGACGGTCTCCGGTTTGATGAGCGGGGCGTCGGCGCCGATCATCAGAAGCTCCTCCCCCCCGGCGCCCTTCTCGGCGGCGAAGGCGTTGCTCACCCGGTCGGTGAAGGACTCCCCCGTCTGGGGGACGAAGGCGAAGCGGCGTTCATTGCGTGCGCCAAGGTTCAAGCGGCGGACGATCCGCTCCATTCCTTTCACGCTCTTCTCGTCG